>DASRJI010000084.1:0-10355 GCA_035649535.1 Acidimicrobiales bacterium
CGAACGTCGATCGAGCGGTTGGCGTCGCGCGAGAACTCGATCCCGCCGACGTCGTACAGCCGCCGCAGGTTGCGCTCGAAGGAGACGGCGACGTAGCCCGGGTGGTCCTTCATGTAGTCCACTGCACCGGTGCGCAACGCGTCGTAGACGTCGGCTTCCTTGAGGGACTTGTCGGTGTACAGCGCCTTGTACTCGGGGATGACGGAGAACGGCCGGAACGCGCTGCGGGGGGGCGTGGTGCGCGACAGGTCGTTGTACGTACCGCCCAGCGTGAAGGCATCGGCCGTGGTGAACGGAACGAAGCGGTGCACGGTGACCGCGTTGCGGATCGTCCACGGCGCGACCACGACGACGGCCAGGCCGCCGACGAGCACCGGTGCCGCGAGTGACTTGAGGCTGACGCGCGGCCGCCCCGTCCACACGAGAATCGCGCTCACGCCAACGACGACCAGGCCGATCGAGCGGGCCAGGCAGGCGAGGCCGCCGAAGACGCCGGCCGCCGCCGCCCAGCGCCACGCCGTCGGGGAGCCGCTGAGGCGCCGGGCGTGGAACGCCGCCAGGAGCGCCGCCAGTTCGAGGGGGATGAAGACCACCTCGCTCAGCATCCACGTCGACGCGAGCACCAACGGCGGGTACACGGCGGCGATGGCGGTGGCGACGAGGGCGACCCGCCGGCCGAAGACGCGGTAGGCGAGGAGGTACAGCAGCGCGACGGTGCCGGTGCCGACGACGGCCTGCACGAGTCGCGCCGCCGTGAGGTGCACGCCGAGGACGGCGTAGACGACCCCAAGGAGGCCGGGATACAGGGGCGCACGGAATGCCGTCGCCCCGCCGCCGGCGGCGACGACCGACGATCCGAAACCGTGGCCGTCGCTGATGGAAACGGCCAAACGGTGATAATCGGCCGGGTCGTTGACGAGGTGTAGGTCCCGCGTGGCCAGCACCATGGCCACGCGCGCAACCAAAGCCAGGGCAAGCAGCCCAAGTACCGTACGGTCGAATAGTTGGCGCGCCGGCCGTTGATCGTCAGCGGGCATCGCGCCGGGACATTAGACGTGGAAAGCGAGGTCGTAGTCCCAGTGAGTTCACGCCGGGCGTTGGCCCCGCTTACCGCGCTGCGTCCCGGTGAGTGGATCAAGAACGCGTTCGTGCTCGCGCCACTGGTGTTCTCGGGCAGCCTCGATGACACGTCGCTGGTCGTTCGTTCGATCGCGACTACCGCCGCGTTCTGCGCCGTGGCCAGTGCCGGCTACCTCGTCAACGACGTTCGCGACGCCGAACTCGACCGCCAGCACCCGCGCAAGCGCTTCCGGGCCGTCGCCAGCGGCGCGCTGCATCCGCGGGTGGCCGTGGCCTTGGCGGTGGGGCTGTGGATCGGCGGCGCCGCCCTCGCGCTGGCCGTGCGGCCCAGCGTGCTGCTCATCGTCGCCGGCTACGTCGCGCTGAGCGTGAGCTACTCGATGGTCCTGAAGCGGCTCGTGATCATCGACGTCATGACGATCGCCGCCGGGTTCCTGTTGCGGGTCGAAGCGGGCCTCGTCGCCATCCACGGTGTGAAGTCGGAGTGGCTGATCATCTGCACGTCGATGCTGGCGATGCTGCTCGGGTTCACCAAGCGGCGGCAAGAAGCGGTGAGCGAGTTGCACGACGGGCTCCGCAGCCGACCGGTGCTCGAGCACTACTCGTTGCCGTTCCTCGATCAGATGGTGTCGATCGCCGCGACCGGGACATTGATCAGCTATGTGCTCTACACGCAGAACTCGCAGCTCATCGGCAATCGCATGCTGCCGACCGCGATTCCGGTCACGTACGGCGTGTTGCGGTACCTCTACTTGATCTACCACCGGCGCGACCACCGCAGCACCGCGTCGTTGCTGGTGCGTGACCCGGGCATCGTCCTCGCCGGCGTGGCGTGGATCGCGCTCGCCGCCGCGCTGCTCTACGCGTAGCCCTTCGCCTCGCAAGCAAAGCTTGCTCGGCGAGTTTCAATTGCGCTCCGGCTCCGGGGCAAAGCCCCTCCGCCTGCGCACTGCACTGCTTTCCGCCGGCATCAGGAGGAGGCGCCTTCGGCGCCGTGCACTGCCGCCAGCAATCGGCCGGCCGCTTCTCGCCGGCCGTAGGCCGGCCCTCACGGCTGGACGCGGAAGGTCTTCAGCGGGAGGAGCGGAGGGCTTTGCCCGGAGCGGCGACCACAGTTAGTTCGCCGACGCCGACGTCAGCTTCAGACAGCCATGCGTATGGCTGCGAGCAGCCATACGCATCGGCCTCCGGGAAGCTGACGTCGACGGAGGAACCTCTGGTTCCGAAGGCGAGGGCTAGGCGAGCGCCCGCGCGACGCGTTTGAGGACGCGCAGCGCCCCCTGGCGCGACGAACGCTGGTGCAACGAGCGGGTTGGATCGTCCGTCTGGGCGCGGTGGGCGAGGAACCACTCGTAGGACTCGATCATCATCGCCGCGTTCGAATACCGCGGCGCCCAGCCGAGGTCCGCCTCGGCCTTGGTGATGTCGAACCACAGCTCCTTGCCGTACACGAGCCAGTGGTACGGGCCGAACGGCGCCAGGCCCACGCGTGACAGCACCGACATCGCCATCGACGCCGGGCGGATCGGGAGCGAGCGGACCGCCGACCCGGTGCCGGCGTGGTCGACGAGCGCTTGCAGCGTCTCTCGCATCGTGCCGAACTCGGCGGCGCCGATGTTGTAGGTGCCCGGCCCGCTCTGTTCGCCGGCCAGGCGACAGGCGGCGGCCAGGTCGTTGGCGTGGACGAACTGATACCGGTTGTCGCCCTTGCCGAACACGAACACCGCGGCGCCGTCGGCCACCCAGTCGAACAAGATGCCGAATATCCCGAGGCGGCCGTGGCCGAGCACGGTGCGGGGGCGGATGATCGACACGTCGAGGCCGTTGGCCACCGCCTCCGCGCACAACGTCTCGGCCCGGGCTTTGGCCTGGCCGTACAGCTCGGCCGGCGCCGTCGGCGTCGATTCGGTGACCGGACTCTTCGTGGTCGCGCCGAACACCGCCGAGGACGACGTGAACACGACCTTGGCGACGCCGGCGTCGGCCGCGGCGCGGAGCATGTTGCCGGTGCCGCCGACGTTCACGCTCTCGATGAGGTCCTTGTCGCGGGCGAGCGGTTGCTGGGCGACGTTGTGGAACACGACGTCGACGTCAGCGCACGCGCCGCGGATCGTGTCGTAGTCGCGGATGTCGCCACCGATGTGCTCGAGGGTCACCGCGCCGGGTTCGGGCGCATTGAGGTCGAGGTTGCGGACGGTGTACCCGTTGGCGGCCAGTTCGGCGACCAGCACCGAACCGAAGTAGCCGCTGCCTCCGGTGACCAGGGCGCGCCGCATCAGAGCTCGATGCCCTGATCGATGCACCAGCGCACGCTGCGGCGCATCCCCTCGTCGAGGTCGACGCGTGGCTCGTACCCCAGCTCGTCGCGCGCCCGATCGATCGTGCACGCGATCGTCTTGTTCATCTCCGACAGCACATGCACGGGCTGCACGTAGCGGCCCGCCTTTTGCGCCAGCGTGTCGGCCCAGCCGGCGACCTCGCACAAGAAGCCGGGCAGGCGCAATTGGCGGGACGTCGTCTCGAGGCCCTCGGCCGCCAGCGCCCGGCGAACCGAGTCGTGCACTTCGGCCATGGTGACGGGCCGCGCGTCGGCGATCCAGTACGAGCGCCCGGACGCGCCGGCCGCATCGGCGCGCAACAGGCCGTCGACGAGGTTGTCGGTGTACACGAGCGACCGCCGGTTGGTGCCCGGCCCGAACAGCGGGAACAGACCGCGCCGGATGGCCCGGAAGAACCGGGTCTGCCGCTCCGGTTGGCCCGGGCCGTAGAACCACGGCGCCCGCACGACGACGGTGTGCAGCGCGCCGTGGGCGCCGGCGCGCAGCACCAGCTGCTCCGCTTCCATTTTGGAGACGCCGTAGCCCAGGTGCGGGTTGTACGGCGCGGCCTCGTCGAAGGTCTCGGCCGGCGACCGCCGGTAGCCGAACGGCGAGTTGGACGACACGTAGGTGAGCCGGCCGACGCCGGCCCGTCGCGCGTGGTCCAGCACGAGCGACGTGCCGCCCACGTTGACGTCGAAGAACTCTCTCGTGGCGCGGAGCGGATGAATGACGCCGGCGCAATGAAACACCGACGCGCCCTGCATGCCGTCGAACAGCTGCGCGACGGCCACAGGGTCCCGAACGTCGCCCTGGAACACCCGCAGCGGGCGGCCGTCGGCTTCCAGCGCCTTGACGAGGGCGTGGCCCAACCAGCCGCTCCCGCCGGTGACGATCACGGGGGCGGTCATCGCGGTCAACGGTCGGCGAGGAACCGCTGGCAGTTGCGAGCCGCGATGGCCATGACGGTGCCTTGCGGATTGACGCCCGGCGCGTCGGGGATCAACGACGCGTCGTTGACGTACAGGTTGTCGAACCCCCACACCTGGCCGAACGAATTGGTGCCGGTCCGGTCGCGGCGCTCGCCCATGCGCACCGATGAGAACAGGTGAATCGTCATGAGCGACGCGCGGCCGCGCGTGGTGGCGCCCCACAGCCTGACGAGGTCGTCGGGCCGGTCGATGGGCGGGGTATCGGCGATCGACGGATAGAGGCGCTGGGCGCCGGCCGCGAACAGCAACTCGCCGAGGGCGAGGGCGCCACGGGCCAGATGGGAGAGATCGCGGTCGGTCACTTGGTACGTGACGAACGGGCTCTTGATGCCGGGAACCGCGATCACGCGCCCCGCGCCCTGCGTACGGATCGCCGCGTAATACACGGCCATCCGCCGCCAGTCGTCCATGTCGGCGCCGTTGGTAGCCCAGTCGTCGGCCAGCGTCATCGCGATGTGGCCGGGCAGGCTGATCGCGGTGCCGAGGGTCAGGTCGGGCGCGAACTCCTTGACTTGATGGACGGGAACGGCGTCTGAGCCCGGGACCTCGTCGGCGAAGCGGGCCACCACCTTGATCGTGACGTGCATCTTGAGCCCGCGCCCGACGCCGCGCACGCCGCTGCGTTGCAGCAATGCCGGCGTGTGGATCGGCCCCGCGCACACGAACACGTGGTCCGCATCGACGACGAGCCGCCGGCCGTCGTCGCGCACGCACGCCACGCCGATAGCGCGCGACCCGCGGCGCAGCACCTTGGTCGCCCGGCAGCCGGCGATGATGCGGGCGCCGGCGGCGGTGCTGCGGGGGATGAACGTGCGCGTCATCGTCTGCTTCACGCCGCTGCGGAACGACGTCTCGCCTTCGGGGTAGGCCATCCAGCGCGGCACCTGGACGACATCCCAGCCCAGCCGGCCGCCGCCGGTGTCGAGCATCGATGAGTGGGCGGGCGCCGGACCAGGGAGCTGTGAAACGGTGAGCGCCTTCTCGACGCCCTCGTAATGCACAGCCAGGTCGTCGACGTCGAAGTCGTCGATGTCGTAGTCGCGCCGCCATTCGCTGACGAGCTCGGGCGGCGTGCGGTGGTAGAGGCCGCTGTTGATCTCGGTGCTCCCGCCGACGCAGCGGCCCTCGACGTAGGCGACCGGTGGCTGGCCCAACGAGACGCTGATGCCGCGGTCGCGGTACTTGGCCGTCATCTCCGCCTTCGAAAAGGGCTCGGTTGCGTCGGCCTCGAGCCAGGGCCCCTCCTCGAGCACGACAACGTCGAGGCCGGCCTCGGCCAACGTGGCTGCGGTCAACGCGCCGCCCGCGCCCGACCCGACCACGACGACGTCGGCGGTGATGCGCTCGTCGCTCACTGCTGACTCCACGCGGCCCTTGCGGTCATCGCAGTGTCCACGTCGTGTCGTAGGCGGCGAACAGCACCAAGCTGCGCAGCAGCCGTAGGTACAGCCGCGTCGACGGCAGCTTGCTGCGCTCCCACTTGTGGATCGCAGCGATACGGCCCGCGGCGTCGCGACGTTCGAAACCCGGCATGAGCGTGAGCGCGGCGGCCCGCACGCCGGTTGCCGTGTGGAGCGGCAGCGCGGCGATCTGGCCCAGGACGAACTCGATGGCGTCGGCGCGCCGCGCCTCGGAGGCGTCCGGGACGTCGAGCGCGATCAGCGTCTCGGCGACGGCTTGGTGGAAGCGCAACAGCGGGTTGCGGGCGGGCGACGGCAAGGCGTCTAGCCTCGCACGTCTGACATGACGCTCGATCGCCGTGCCGCGCTGGCGGCTTGCTGGAGCTTCAAGGGTGTGAGCGTGCCCACTCGCGCGTTCCTCGTCGCGCGCGTTGGCCTCTTGCCGCTCGGTGCGCTCGACAAAGACCTGCGAAGTCTTTCGGGCGCGGTCCTGTCCGTCGGCTGCGGCCACGGCGTCCTCGAGCGCTATCTCTCATTGATCAACGACCGCGTGACGGTGACCGGCGTCGAACTCGACGGGCGCCGCGTCGCCGCCGCGGCCCGTTCGCAAGATGCGTTTCCTCGCGTCACGATCAAGGAGGGCGACGCCACCGCCGACCTCGGCCACGAGGAGTACGACGTGGCCATGGCGGTCGACGTCATGCATCACGTGCCGTTCGCCGGCCACCACGACGCGGCCCGTGCGCTCTTCGCCAGTGTCCGCCCCGGCGGGATCTGCCTCGTCAAGGATCTCGACGTCACACCGCGATGGAAGTACCAGTGGAACAAGTTGCACGATCGCTTTGTCAATCACGCGGTCGTGCACTGCCGCGCACCGAGTGATCTCGCCGCCGTGTTCGGTGCCGCGGGCTTCCGCGTCGAGGGCACCGCGCACATCGACCGCGCGCTCGGCCCGTACCCGCACTACCTCGTGCGGCTGCGCAAACCCGCTTAGCGAGAACCCAAGCGGCGCTTGGCCGACTTGAGGCTGTATCGCAACGTGTGACCCCAGAGCTCGCGCACCGTCATCCGGATGGGTCCGAAGTCGACGGGCTTACCGTCGCCCCAGTGATCGTGGTTGTGCTTGATGCGCGGCAGCTTGTCGGGCCCGAGATCTGGCGCCGGGCCTTTGATGCCGATGCCGAAGATGCCTTCGGGCAGCGACTCGTAGCCGACGGGGATGACCAGACGGCTCTCGAACGGTTGGAGGATGAGATCGAACGCCTCGGGCGTGAATCGCCAGTAGTCCCACGGGTGGTTGTGGATCGGGAAGAACATGAGCGACGAGATGGCGACCACGCCGCCCGGTCGCAACACACGGTGGATCTCCTGCATGGCCCGGAGCGGGTCGGCCACGTGCTCGAGCGTTTCGAGGGCGATGACCGTCCCGATGCTGTTGTCGGCGAACGACATGGCGTGGATGTCTTCGATGCGGTCGACGCCGAGTCCGGGTTGGATGTCGCAGCCGATGTGCTCCGTGGCGCCGAAGATCGCGCGGACATCGGCGATGTCCTCCTGACCCTCGGCGGCGCGCGATCCCATCTCCACGAGCGGCTCGGCGATCTCGAAGTTCTCGGCCACGTCATGGGCGAAGTGAAGAACGATCGGCCTCACGTTTTCTCACCTGCCGGACCGGCGGCGAGGCCCCACTCGCGGCCTTCGTCGAGGGTCGTGCCATCCACCAACAACTCGGCGTCGAGGTCGGCGATTCCCTGCGTCCAGAACCGGCTCTCGACGAAGAACACCACGCCGCGGTAGTCGGTGGTCAGCACGGCGCGGTTGTCGTGGGTGCTGACGTTGGTCGTCATGCGGAAGCTGCCGCCGCCCAGGTGGCACACGAACCGCATCTCGGCGGTGATCTCCTCGCCCGCCGCGAACGAGCGGTAGTTGTGTTGCGGCGGCGTGGCCCGGGCGTAGGCGACGCTGCCCTCGGCGCCGAAGATCGTGAACGCGAAGATCGGGTTGTCGATCGGCTTGTCGAACCGCACGCGCAGGCGGGCGACCAGGTCCTCGCCCGGGGTCACGTGGTGCGCGGCGGTCCCGTCGGGCCGCACGATGGCGGTGTCGAGAATCGTGACGCCGCCGATGACGTCCTTCCCGCCGGCGGTCGTACCCGTCCCCGCCGCCGCCTCGGCCGAAAGGATCTCGTGATGGCGGGCGATGGCTTCCTCGACGTCGCCGTCGAAGGCCTTGGCGCCGTGGCGAACGACGATGGCGCGCGGGCACAGCAGCCGGATGGCGGCCATGGCGTGGCTCACCATCACGATCGTGACGCCCGACGTCCGGATCGCCTTCATCTTGTCGAGACACTTCATCTGGAACGAGAGGTCGCCCACGGCCAGCACTTCGTCGACCAGCAAGACCTGCGGATCGGTGTGGATGGCGACGGCGAAGCCGAGTCGCATGAACATGCCCGATGAGTAGAACTTCACTGGCGTGTCGATGAAGTCGGCCAACTCGGCGAAGTCGACGATCTCGTCGAACCGCTCCTCGATCTGCCGCTTCGTGAGTCCGAGCAGCATGCCGTTGACGTACACGTTCTCGCGCCCGGACATCTCCTGGTGGAACCCGACGCCGACGCTGATGAGCGGGGCAACCCGGCCGCGCACGTGCACGCGGCCCTCCGTCGGCTGGGTGACGCCGGCGATCATGCGCAGCAGGGTCGTCTTGCCCGCGCCGTTGCGGCCGATGATCCCGACCACACCGCCCTCTTCGACCTCGAGTTCGAAGCCGCGCATCGCCCACATCTCGCTGCGTGTCGGCTTGTGGAAGGGCAGCAGCGAGCGCAGCAGCATGGCCTGCTCCTCGAGCTTCCAGTACCGCTTCCCGACGCCGTACATCCCGATGGCGACGGTCACAGCCGGTCTACAAACAATCTGTCGTGTCGACGGAAGGCTTCGACGGCGATGAACACAAGCGCGATCGTGAATACGAGAGTGACCGTGATGGCGCGTACTTGATTCGGCTGCGGCCCGACGATCGCCAGGCGGAAGACGTCGACGACGCCGGTCATCGGGTTGAAGTCGAGGTACGGCGCCAGCTGCCCCAGCAACTTGGCCGGGTAGGCGATGGGCGTGACGTAGAGCCAGATGAGGAGCGTCGCCTGCACGAGGAAGCGCACGTCGCGGAAGTAGACGTGCAGCGCCGAGAGGCACAACGACAGGGCGACCGTGAAGGTGATGAGCAGGAGCATGGCGACCGGGAGCAGCAACACGCGGACACCGAGGTGCGCGCCGAGGAGCGGCGCCACGACGACCAGCACCGCCATCGAGACCGTGAGGCCGACGATGTTCGCCAGGGCCGGGACGATCGGCAGCATGGCGCGGGGGAACCACACCTTGTCGGTGAGGTTGCGGCCTTCGACCACCGCCGTGGAGCCGTTCGCCAGCGTTTGTGTGAAGTAGTTCCACGCCAGGACGCCGCTCATCACGTAGGCCCCGAAGTCGGGACCGCGGCCGACGCGGATGATCCGCGAGAACACGACGGCCAGCACGATTCCCTGGAGCAACGGCACGACGACGGCCCAGATGACGCCGAAGGCGGCGCGCTTGTAACGGACGTGGAAGTCGGCGCGCGCCAGCATGGCCAGCACGTCGCGGTGCTGCCATAGGTCGGCCCACCAGGCGCGCCACGGCGTCGGTCGTCCGTCGAGATCGAGGACGCGGACTCCGCCGTCGGCGTTGTTCACGGCGCGAAGGCTAGCGGTGGGCTAGATGACCAGCGTCCGCGTCCGGACGCTCCCCACCGCAAGCGCGCCGGCGGTAACGGCGTCGAGTGCCATCTCTACCGGGAGGGCGCGGAGCTGCTCGGCAGTCGTCGCGTCGTATTCGCGCAACTCGCGCATCTTCGACCACGCCCACCATGCGAGGGCGAGTCCCACGAGGCCGCGGCGCCGAGTGGAGAGCGCGGCGACCGTCGCGTACAGCGGCAGCCGGTGGAACTTGCCGAGCGACACGCCGTGGCGGAACAGCGGCATGGCGCGGAGTTCGGGCACCTCTTTGGCCAGCGCCGGGAAGTCACCCACCGCCCACGTCCGGCGCAGGGCGTCCTTCCACTCGAACGGCAGCACGGCATGGTGGACCAGCGCGTCGGGAACGAACTCGACGGGGCCGCGCCGGCGCACCCGCCAACCGAGCACGGTGTCCTCGCCGCTGCCGCGCGCCTCATGTCGCAGTTCGAAGCCACCGACGGCGTCGAACGCCTCGCGACGCAGGACGATGTTGCACGTCGGGTACAGGCCTTCGTGGCCCGACCACAGCGAGCGCTCGAGCGGCCGCATGGCCCGGGCCGGCTGGGTTGGCCCGTGGGCGAGATCGGCGCCGGCCTCAATGGCGGCGACGGTCTTCTCGAGCCACACCGGGACCGGCTCGCAGTCGCTGTCGGTGAACGCCAGGATGCGACCGCGCGCGGCCTCCACACCCGCGGTGCGCGCCGCCACCGCCCCAGCTCCACCGGTCTGCACCACGCGGACGGGGCGGCCCGCCTCAGCGTCGGCGATCGCCTCCTTGTCGGACCCGTCGTCCGAG
>DASRJI010000085.1:0-4001 GCA_035649535.1 Acidimicrobiales bacterium
CCGTTAGCGACTGTTCGAGCCCGCCCGCGCCGGTGACATTGGCCGAGCACGGCGTCTGTGCCGAGCCGTTGTAGACGAAGGGGCCGGAGGGGCAGCTGACGGTGGTCGTCGAGCTCGCCTTGTCGATGTCAGCCGTGGTCGAGGCGGCGCCCCCGGTCAGCTGGTAGTCGTACTTGGCCGTCCCGGTCAGGACGACATCGGCGTTCACCGCTTTGCCCTTGCCGGCGTTGGCGTCGGCAAAGTGGCCGTTGGAGGCCGTGCAGTCGACAGCGTCGGGCGAGACGACACCATGGCTGTCGGTCGCCGACTCCAGCGAGCAGCTGGTGATTTCGGCCTCGTCGCTGCCGTCGTAGGTCTTGTCGGCGGCGGTGATCGAGGCCGTCACCTCGCGCTTGTCGATCGTGAAGCTGGTCGAGTCGCTGCTGTGGGTGTGGTTGGCACCGCCGGCGAAGCTGGCCGAGGCGGTCGCCGTGCCGGCGTGCAGGTTGTCGCCGTAGTCGACCGTTAGCGACTGTTCGAGCCCGCCCGCGCCGGTGACATTGGCCGAGCACGGCGTCTGTGCCGAGCCGTTGTAGACGAAGGGGCCGGAGGGGCAGCTGACGGTGGTCGTCGAGCTCGCCTTGTCGATCCTGAAGCTGGTCGAGCCGCTGCTGCCGGTGTGATTGGCATCGCCCGCAAAGGTCGCCGAAGCGGTCGCCGTGCCGGCGTTAATGTTGTTGCCATAGCTGACCGCCAGCGACTGGTTGAGCCCACCGGCGCCGGTGGCGCTGGCCGAGCACGGCGTCTGCGCCGAGCCGTTGTAGACGAACGGGCCAGCGGCGCAGGCGACCGTCGTCGTCGAGTCGGCCTTGTCGATGATGAAGGTCTCCGAGTCGCTACTCGGGTTGTGGTTCGCGTCGCCGGCGTAGCTCGCTGACGCAGTCGTGGTGCCGGCATGGACGTTGTCGCTGTAGCTCACGCTCAGCGACTGGTTCAGTCCGCCCGCTCCCGTGACCGTCGCGGAGCAGGGCGTCTTCGCCAAGCCGTTGTAGACGAACGGGCCGGCGGCGCAGGTGACCGTCGTCGACGACCCCGCCTTTGCGATGGTCAGCGTCGGTGCGGGAGTCTGTCCGGAGTTGTTGCTGCCGTTGAAGCCGGACCCTGCGTTGTACGTCGCGGCGATTGCGTACGAGCCCGCCTGCACACCCGCAAGCGAGAAGGAGGCGCTTGCGCTGCCGCCCGAGACCGTGCCGGACGTGATGGAGGTGCCATTGATGGTGAAGGTGACGGTTCCGCTGTTGACGGCCGAACCGCTCGCAGGCGTGACCGTCGTGGTGAGCGTGGCCGACGCATCGCCGTAGGTCGCGGTCTTGTTCTGCGCGACGGTCGTCGTGTTCATCCCGGGCGCGTAGGTCGCGACCATGTCGATCTGGTTGGCGTTCGAGCCCGGCACGCAGACCGTGGTGCTCGACGACGACGCGGCGCCACTCCAGGCGCTGAATGTGAAGCCGGTAAGCGCCGGCGCGGTTAGGCGCGCGGACTGGCCGGCGTCCACTCCCGAAGGGATCCCGAGGCCGGTGGTGCCGGTGCCCACGGTGCCCGACCCCGTGCTGCTCGGGCTCCCGGAGCAGGTGGCGTTGCCGTTGAACTTCTCCCAGCTGATGCTCGCGCTCGTCGGCCCGCCCGCGACCCGCGCTCGGACGTTTCCGTCCGTGAAGCTCGAGGTCGCCGTGCCCGACGTCGCGCCGGTGGCGGTCACGCTGTAGGTGGCCACGAACCAGTCCGGCAAGGTGAAGGAATCGCCGATGCCGCCGTTCGCGTCGGCGGTCAGATCGACGGTGCGCGACCAGGTCTGGCCCGCATCGTCGTTGACGACGACGTGGACCGACTCGCCGGGCTGCCAGCTGCCGCCGATGAGGCTGACGGTGTCGCCAGGCGAGTAGTCAGGGAGCTCACTCGCGACCCATGGATCGGTGCCCGTTCCACCGCTCCTCGTGGCTGCGCCCGCGTTGCCCGCCAGGCCGAACAGCGCGACGAGCGCGCACATGATCGAAAAGAGAAGCGCAAGGCTCCTCCAGGTCGGTCTCCGAGTCGACGCCACGTTCTCACTCCCCCTAGTTGCTTGCCGCAGCAGCGGAGACCTCGCCAACGTGCCTACCGCCTGCCCCAATCTCTCGACCGGCGCGCTTCCCCCGCGCCGGTGAAATCGGATCGTGCGCGCAAAGACCCGCACTGCCAATAGGCCGAGCGGCCCCACTTTTGGGACCAGGCGGCCCAAGACTCCCGCCGGTGCCTCGCATCGCGTTCACACCTGCAGAAGGTCGCGAAAAGGCGTGCGCCCGTCACCGGCCCTTCGGCCGGAACGGGCGCACGAACGTCTAGTGAGCGCCTATCGCGTCAGTGCGGCTTGCGGACCTGCACGACCTGGTACGCGGCGGCGTCCGGCTTCGGAATGCCGAAGCGGGCGTTCAGGGCGTATAGGCGCTTGCCGAGATCGTCGATCGTCGTCGGCACCGAGAAGTTCGGGTTGCTCAGCCTTGTCAGGACGTTTCCCGAGAGCAGCCCCGGCCGGAGCGAGATGACGGCCACGAGGTTCAGCTGGTTCTGTACGACGTACAGCCGCCGGCCGTCGAGCAGGATCCCGTCGCCGTTCGGCACGCTCTCGCTGCCGAGCGAGATCAGCCGTGCGACGCCGGTTCTCGGGTTGATACGGTACAACCGCCCGTTGACCGACTGCACGGCCACGAGCCACTTGCCGCTCGGGGTCGCGTCGATCCCGTTCAGGTTGAAGGCGCCGGCGACATGCACGTAGTCACCGCCGAGCGGGATTGTCTGGGCGTTCCCGAGGCCGCCGCGCGGTCCGATCGGGACGCGGTACAGAACCGGCTGCTGCGAGTCGGTGAAGTACGCCGCCTTGGTGGTGACGACGACGTCGTTGATGAACGTCGCCGGCGGCGTCCCGAGCTGATAGGTGCGGAGCAGCGCGCCTGTGCGGACGTCGTACACGCGGGCAGTACCGGTCCCGGCGCCGGCGACCCACAGCCGCTTGTGTCGGTCGAGCTCGATCCCGGTCGCGGCTAGCCCGGTTGCGCCGGCAATGATGACGGTGCCCCTGCCGGTGCGAAGGTCGCCGCGGAAGATCGCGCCGTTGGCGACCGAACCGGTGTAGAAGGTCGTACCACGGCCGACCTCGATGCCCTCGGGCCGGAAGCCGTTTGGCAGCTGGATGACCTCCGGAAACGGCTTGGCTTCCTTGGCCTGCGATGCCGGCGAGCCCACGGCGAGTGCGGCGGCCACCGCGCCCAGCGCTGCAAGCGTTACGGCGATGCGAAGCATGAAACCCCCCAGAGTCGTTTTCGGGTCGTATTCGGGTACGGGTCTCACCGCCTGCACGGATTTGCATTCATCGGCAGCCGAAGTTCAGCGATCCGTGCGCCGGCGGCCTCGGCCGCCGAGATCCTTGTTCGACTCCATGTCGAACCACATCGCGAAGAGCGTGAACTGCGAGCCCGAGATCAGCAGCAGCGCGACGAGCACGATCGTCGCGGGAGTGATGTCGTTGCCGAGGATCCGCAGGATCAGCTCCGCGATGCCGAGCCCGAGGCCGAGGATCGTCGCCAGCAGGCCGAGGAAGTAGAAGAAGACGAGCGGGTGGAAGTCGCGGATCACGTACTTCACGCGCATCCGCCAGAAGAAGCCCTTCAGCAGCAGCCACGAAATCGTCGGGACGACCTTGCGCAGCCGGATTCCCGAGCGCTCGCCGACGCCGTAGATCGGCCGCGACGGGTAGTCGCGAACGCGCGCGTTCCAGACGTTCAGGTGCACGAGCAGGTCGTTCGGGAAGCCGTAGCGTTTGTAGACGCGCTCGATGTCGAGCAGATCCAGGTACTGGAGCGAGATCGCCGTGTAGCCGGACTGGGAGTCGGCGACGTGCCAGTACCCGCTCGCGATCTTCGTCAGCATCGAGAGCACCGCGTTCCCGAGGTAGCGATGTCGCGGCATCAGCTGCCACGCCTGTCCGG
>DASRJI010000086.1:0-25601 GCA_035649535.1 Acidimicrobiales bacterium
CGAAGCGCTCGTGGCTGACAAGCCCGAGAAGGACGGCGGCGGCGCCATGGGCGGCATGCCGCCGGGCGGCGGCATGGGCGGCATGGGCGGCATGGGGATGATGTAAGTCGGCCTCCCGCCGAGGATTCCCGAACTCGAGGCAATAGCTAGCTGATTCGGCTAGTTATTGCCTCGAGTTCGCGTCCAAGGGGGCTGCCGCGACATGATTCGGTAATGGACGTCGAGACCGTCGTCGCCGGGTTGGAGGACAAGGGCTACGCCATCGTCGAGGCGATGTTCTCGCCCGACGAGGTCGTCGCCGCCCGCGACGACCTCATTCGCGTGTTGCAGGCGACGCCGACCGGTCGTAACGACTTCGAGGGTTACAAGACGCAACGGGTGTACGCCCTGTTCGCCAAGACGCGAGCGTTCGACGATGCCGCGCTCAACCCGCTGTTGCTCGGCGTGCTCGACAAGATCCTCGGCCACTACGAGTTCAGCGCACCCGTTGGCATTTACATCGGGCCGGGCGAGAAGGAGCAGGTGCTCCACACCGACGACGGGGTGTACCCGATCGCCCGCCCGCACGGCCATCTCGTGCTCAACACGATGTGGGCCCTCGACGACTTCACCACCGAGAACGGCGCCACTCGGCTGATCCCGAAGAGCCACACGTGGATCGATCGCCCCGATGGCGACCTCGAAGCGATGACGATCGACGCGGTGATGCCGGCGGGGTCGGTGATGTTCTACCTGGGCTCGCTCGTGCACGGCGGCGGCGCCAACCGCACTGACAAGCCACGGCTCGGCGTCATCCTCGAGTTCGTCGTGTCGTGGCTGCGCCCGCAGGAGAATCACGTGATCGGCGTGCCCCACGACGTCGCCGCCCAGCTACCGGAACGGCTTCAGGAGCTGCTCGGGTACAACGTGCACCCACCGTTCCTCGGCTACGTCGACGGTCGCCACCCCCGCCGCGTCGCCTTCGGCCCCTAACGACGTCGTTCTGGGCGGATCCGCGCGCCCCGAGCCCGTGTAGATCCGCCCAGAACGAGCGCGAGCAGGGCGACGAGCGCGGCGGGGAGCAACGGCGTGCCGCGGCCGGTCACCGGCAGCACGTGTTGCGGACCGGTGCGCACATCGGACGTGGCTTTTACGGCGGTGGCGCCGGCGGACGCGGGGACGATCGGGAGCAGGACGCTCGAGGGATGGCCGGCGTCGCGCAGGAGCGTGAAGACGCCGCCGAGGCTGTTGACCGCGGCGATGGTCGTCGGCAACGTGTGGGCGTCGGACGTGCCGATCGTCAGGCGGATTCGGTGGCCCGCCTTGAACACTTGCGACGTCGGGAAGATCTCGATGTCGTACCGCTGCGCCTCGCCGGACGGGACCGCCTTCTGCGCCGCCTTGGTGAACGGGTGGAACGGCACGATCGTCTCGGTGCCGATGCGGATCGACCGCGCCGGGTCGAGGGCGCGCTGGCTCGCATTGAGCCACCCACCGGTGACTTGCGTCGACTTCCCGCTCGCATCGACGTCGGTGAGGATGGCGACCAGGTCGGCTTCGGGCCGGTTGAGCGTGCCCCAGATGGTCGCGGTGATCGGGCCCGTGATTTCGACATCGGACTTGAGGTCGCTGGTCGTGTACGTGAGCGCGGTGGCTTCGGCCAGCCGGTTGTCGGTCTCGCAGTTGGAGCCGGCGAGGACCAGTCCGGCAGACCACTGCGTAATCGAGCGGCTGCAGAAGCCGACGAGGGGAATGACGGGGAGCGCGTCGGCGCCGGGCGGGCCCGCCGTCGTCGCCAGGGACCCCTCGCCGAGCAGGTATCGCGTCCACGCCGCGGTCGGGACGGGCCACGCCGCGGGGTGCGCCCACGCCTCGGCCCCCATCTTCCAGTGGTTGATGGACGGGATCGCCTCGATGCCGTTGGGCGCCTTCTTCATCCAGTGGTCGAACCAGGCGAGCACCACCGCGTCCTTGCTTCCCAGCCCCATCTCGTCCCAATGGCTGTTGCCGGCGGCGTGGTACGTCGGCGACATGAACCACTTCTTCCGGTCGGGCCCCAGCCGCTTCAGGTCGTTGTAGAGCCGGGCTTCACCGCGCTGGAACAGGTCGAACCAGCCGCCGGTCCACGCGATCGGAATGTCGAGCGCGGCGGCCTTGGTTTCCGGCGACCGCACTTGGTAGAACGCGCCGTCGTAGGCCAGGTCGCCGTCGGTCGAGTAGTTGAGGATGGTGTTGCCCTGGAAGCCAGCGACGCTGGCCAGGTGGGTGGCTTCGGTCACCAGACCGGCGCCCGGGTCGTCGAATGTCCACGACGGCGGGAGCGCACCGAGCCCGGCGACGAGCCCCAACCACAACGGGATGAAGGCGGCGTTGATGCTGCCCCCGTGAAGCGTGACGTCGCGATACGCGTCGGCCATCGGCACGTCGGCCCAAATCGTCTTGACCGCCGGGTGCATGGTCTCGGCGACGAGGAAAGACGTGATGCCCATGTACGACCCGCCGGTCATGCCCACGGTGCCGTCGGACCACGGCTGCTTCACGAGCCAGTCGAGCAGCTCCTTGTAGTCCTGCTGCATGCGCGGTCCCCATGAGTCCCACGAGCCTTCGGAGTTGCCGGTGCCTCGGTCGTCGACCGTGAGGCGGTTGTACCCGTGCGTGGCGAACAGCGCATCCGACGCATTGCAGGCGCCGTACTGGCCGGCGCCCTTGTTGTATCCCGTGACCGTCACGATCGTCGGCCGGCGCGCCGGCCTGTCGGGCGCCACCAGGTCGGCGAAGAGGCGCACCCCGTCGGACATCGGGATCGCGATGTTGCATGTCGACGTGGTGGCACTGGTGGCCGCCGGCACCTTGTACTGGGCCGGCGCCGCCGCGTGCGCGGGTGCACCGGGGATCGCCAGGGTGAGTACGGCCGCGACGGTCAGGAGGCTCCGCAAGCGCATTCCGTCACATTTCTGCGCGGGTTACCGGTTCTCCTTGCGCCACATGATCTTGAGACCCGACCAAATGTCGTCGACCGCACACACCTTCACGTCGACCAGCCCTAACGGCAGGACAACCTCGCGAATCACATCCTCGGTGATGTCGGTCGGGACCTTCGATGCCTTCTTCGGCCAGCACACCCACAACGAGCGGTCGGGGAAGATCGCCTTGCCCAGATCGTCGATGCGCTTCTCGAGTTCGCCGCGTTCGGTCGTGAAGAACACCGTGACATCGGACCCGGGTTTTACGCCCAGCTTCTGAAGCAGCGGAGTACCGGAGTAACCAGCCATAGAGTTACAGCATGGCTGAACGTCCGACCGCCGATCCCGCCAAGCTCCTCGTGCATTGGATGGAGTGGGAGAAGGGTGATACCAACCCGGGCGAGCTGGTCAAGCAGCTGAAGAAAGGCGGACTCCGCGAGATCCTGGAGGAGCAAGCCGCTGCCGGGCAAGCAACAGATACCGCGTCCGCCTGACGCTCGGCCGGGCCCGCCGCCTTCGTGGGCTGCGCTCCCGGCGTCGCGGCGCACGCGCATCAGCCTCGCCCGTGTTCGCGACGCGCTGAAGAAGGAGGGTCCGTCGCAGCCGTGGCCGTGGCCGGCGGAGGGCTCGTCGCAGGCCGCGGTCCTCGCCGCGCTGTTCGAGGAGGACGGTGAGGCCCGCGTCATCCTCACTCGCCGCGCCGCCCATCTGCGTTCACACACGGGTGAGGTCAGCTTCCCGGGTGGCCGGCTCGATGAGGGCGAGGACGCGTTGGCTGCTGCCCTGCGGGAGTCGGCCGAGGAGGTCGGTCTCGAGCCCAGCTCGGTTGACATCATCGGCGAGCTGTCGCCGCTCGCAACGGTGGGCTCGCGTTCGGCGATCACGCCGTTCGTTGGCGTGTTGGCGGCCCGGCCCGACCTCGTCGCGAACCCCGCCGAGGTCGAGCTGGCCTTCGACGTGTCACTGGCTGAACTGATGAACGACGGCGTGTTCCGCGAGGAGCGCTGGCGGTGGGCCGGCATCGAGGACCGCCCGATGTACTTCTTCGACTTGCCCGACGACACCATCTGGGGCGCCACCGCCCGCATGCTGTACGAGCTCCTCGAACTCGTCGCGCTCACGTGACCTTCCGCGAGGCGCAGGCGGACGACGTCGACGTCGTGCACGCGCTGGTCCAGGCCGCGTTCAGGGGCGACGCCAGCCGCGCCGGATGGACAACCGAGGCTGACTTACTCGACGGCCAGCGGACGGACCCGGAGGCCCTCGCCGAGATCATCGTCAGCGAGACCGGCGCGCTGCTGCTGGCCGAGGACGGCGGCGAGATTGCCGCGTGTTGCCATCTGGAACGCCGGGCCGATGCAACCGCGTACCTCGGCATGTTGTCGGTCGGTCCCACACTGCAGGGGGCTGGCGTAGGCCGCGCCCTGCTCGCCGAGGCCGAGCGCCGGGCGACGGCGTTCGGCGCCCGGCGCATGCGGATGACCGTGATTCGCCAACGGACCGAGCTGATCGAGTGGTACGAGCGCCGCGGCTACCACCGCACCGGCGAGACGCAGCCCTTCCCGTACGGCGACGAGCGCTTCGGCCTCCCCAAAGTCGACGATCTCGAGTTCGTCGTGCTGGAGAAGCCCCTAGCGGTAGGTTGACTGCATGCCCTCGCTCAGTTTCGAAGGTGAGACCCACGCTGAGATCGTCGGGAAGGTGCGGCGTTGGCTGGCATCGCTCGATGGGCCCGAGGACGCCCTCAGTGCGGTGGCCGCGGTCGAGCGGGCATCGGAGCTGACCAAGGACGCGCTGACCGTCATCGCCCAGGCCGCGCCCGGCCCGATTCGCCAGAGCGAGGTGATGAAGGCGCTCACCCGAATGGGGTACGAGGCCACGGACCGCAACAAGAAGTCCCTCATCGCCGGCCTCGACGCGCTGACCGATGCCGAGGGAGGCGTCCTCAAGCGGGTCGACAACGCCCGCCGCGCCGCCGCGTACGAAATGAGTTCCGCGATCGCCAAGCAGGTCCTTCGTTCACTGCGGGGATGACTGCTTGACAACAAATCCTTTCTAGACAACAATCGTTGTCATGAAGCCGACGCGCGTCGAGGTCCTCGACGATGCCGACCAGGTTGGTGCGCTCGCTCACCCGACGAGGGTGGCGGTGCTGCATGCGCTGAGGGCGCCGAATTCCGCGTCGGGCGTCGCCCGCCTTCTCGACATGAAGCGGCAAGCGGTGAACTACCACGTCAAGGCGTTGCTCGACGCCGGCCTCGTGCGTCTGGTCGAAGAGCGGCGCAGCGGCAACTTCGTCGAGCAGGTGTACCAGGCAGTGGCCGGCAGCTTCCTCGTGTCGCCGCGTCTGGCGTGGAGCGGCGACCGGCGGGCCGACGCCCTGCGTTCACAACTCCCGTTGGAACACCTCGTCACGTTGGGGGAGTCGGTGCAGCGCGACGCGGTGGAGCTGCTCGACCGGGCCGCGTTCGACGGCGAACAGGTGGCGTGCGCGTCGCTGGACGCGTCGGTGAGGTTCGCCGACGAGGACGTGCGGGCCGCCTTCGTCGAGGAGTACCTGGCGGCCCTCAAGCCGCTGTTGAAGAAGTACGGCGGCCGCCGCGGGGCGCGGTACCGCGTCGCTATCGCCGTTTATCCGATCGAGGAGGACTGATGCAGGAGCGGATTCGTGAGGACGGGTTCGAGGCGACGTTCGTGGTCGCCACCCCGCGCAAGGAAGCGTGGGATCGGCTGGTCGAGGCGCGCCCCGCCTCCGACAAGATCCCCCAACCGCGCGCCGGCCAGTGGTGGGTCCCGGGGATCGAGGCACCCGCCGACGAGTTGGAGGTTGCGCCGCCCTCGTTCCTGCGGGTGCGCAAGGCGGTGGAGCCGTGCAAGGGCACCGAGATCGTGCTGACGCTCGAGGACGAAGGCTCCGGCTCTCGCATCACGATCGTGCAGACGGGTTTCGGCCCCGGCTTCTCCGATCACCGGCCGTGGCTCTCCACCGGCTGGTATTCGATCCTCGCCGACCTGGTGGTGTTCTTCGAGCGGGGCGTGTCGCTCGGCCGCCATCTCACCTGGTGGGCGGACATCGGCTGTGGGGTAGCTGAGACTGACGAAGGCCTGGTCGTGGGCGCGGTCGCGGCCGACGCGTTCGCGGCCCGGGCCGGCCTTCAGCCGGGCGATCTGATCGTCCTGGTCGACGGTACGCCGGTGCTCGACGTGCGCGATCTGTCCGTCCTGACCCGCGGCCCGCTGCTGGGCGGCGGCGAGGCGACGGTGCGGTACCTGCGCGGCAACGAGGTGCTGACGGGTGTCGCCACGGTATGAGCCGGGAGGCAGATACACTCGGCTGCTTCCTCGCGTGAGAAGGGAAGCACATGGCTGAGGTCGAGATCGGCATCGGCAAATCGGGTCGCAGGGCATACGGGTTCGATGACATCGCCATCGTTCCGAGCCGGCGTACCCGCGATCCAGAAGACGTCGATATCTCCTGGGAGATCGACGCGTTCAGGTTCGAGTTGCCGCTGTTGGCCGCCGCGATGGATGGCGTGGTCAGCCCGGCCACCGCGATCGAAGTGGGCCAGTTGGGCGGCCTCGCGGTCCTGAATCTCGAGGGGCTGTGGACCCGCTACGAGGATCCCGAGCCGCTGTTCGAGGAGATCGCCAAGCTCGACAACGACAAGGCCACCGCCCGGATGCAGCAGATCTATTCCGAGCCGATCAAGCCCGAGCTGGTGACGGCTCGCATCCGCGAGATCAAGGAGGGCGGCGTCACCTCGTGCGCGTCGCTCACCCCGCAGCGCACCGAGCAGTACGCCAAGGCAATACTCGAGGCCGAACTCGACCTGCTGGTGATCCAGGGCACGGTCGTCAGCGCCGAGCACGTCTCCAAAACCGTCGAGCCGCTCAACCTCAAGCAGTTCATCCGCGAGTTCGACATTCCCGTCATCGTCGGCGGCTGCGCGTCGTACCACGCCGCCCTCCACCTCATGCGCACGGGCGCGGTCGGCGTGCTCGTCGGCGTTGGGCCGGGTCACGCGTGCACCACTCGCGGCGTCCTCGGCATCGGCGTACCGCAGGCGACGGCGATTGCCGATGCGGCCGGCGCTCGGATGCGGCATCTCGACGAGACCGGCGTCTACGTGCAAGTGATCGCCGACGGCGGGATGTCCACCGGTGGCGACATCGCCAAGGCGATCGCGTGCGGGGCCGATGCGGTGATGATCGGGTCCCCGCTCACCTCGGCCCACGAGGCGCCGGGCAAGGGCTACCACTGGGGCATGGCCACCTTCCATCCCACGTTGCCGCGAGGCGCGCGGGTGAAGACGCACATCCGCGGCAGCCTCAAGGAGATCCTGGTCGGCCCCGCGCACGAGAACGACGGCAAGCTCAACTTGTTCGGCGGGCTGCGCACGTCGATGGCCACGTGCGGCTACGAGTCGGTGAAGGAATTCCAGAAGGCCGAGGTCATGGTCGCCCCCGCGCTGCAGACCGAAGGCAAGCAGTTGCAGCGGTCGCAAGGCGTGGGGATGGGCAGCTGAGCGAGACCTTCGACACCGTCCTCGTCGTCGACTTCGGCGCGCAGTACGCCCAGCTGATCGCCCGGCGCGTCCGGGAGGCCCACGTCTACAGCGAGATCGTCCCGCACGACATGCCGGTCGCCGAGATGCTGGCCAAGAACCCGAAGGGGATCATCCTGAGTGGCGGTCCGGCGTCGGTGCACGTGGAGGGCGCACCGCTGGCCGACCCGGCGATCTACGAGAGCGGCGTCGCCCTGCTCGGCATCTGTTACGGCGCGCAACTCGTCGCGTTGCAGCTGGGCGGCGAGGTCGCCCGCACCGGCAAGGGCGAGTACGGGCGCACCGCGCTCGAGGTCACCGCGCAATCGCCGTTGTTCAACGGGTTGCCCCTTTCGCAAGACGTGTGGATGAGCCACGGCGACTCGATCGTCGCCGCGCCCGAAGGTTTCAACGTGACGGCGCGCACCGACGAGGTGCCGGTCGCCGCGCTCGAAGACCGCGACCGTCGCATCTACGGCGTGCAGTTCCACCCCGAGGTCGCCCACACGGCGCGCGGGCAGGAGATTCTCAAGTACTGGCTGTACGACGTGTGCGGGTGCCGGCCGTCGTGGACGATGTCGTCGATCATCGAGCAGTCGGTCGACGCGATCAGGGCCCAGGTCGGCGACGAGAAGGTGATCTGCGGCCTGAGCGGCGGCGTTGACTCGGCGGTCGCTGCCGCCCTCGTGCACAAGGCGGTAGGTGACCAGCTCACGTGTGTCTTCGTCGACACCGGGCTGATGCGCGCCGGCGAAGCCGAGCAGGTCGAGGAGACGTTCCGTCGTCAGTTCCAGGTCGACCTCGTCCACGTGAAAGCAGCCGACCGTTTCCTCGACGCGCTCGACGACGTCGTCGACCCGGAGAAGAAGCGCAAGACGATCGGCGCCACGTTCATCCGCGTGTTCGAGGAGGTCGCCGCCGACTTCGAGGACGCGCGGTTCCTCGTTCAGGGCACGTTGTATCCCGACATCATCGAGAGCGGAACGAAGGACGCGGCCAAGATCAAGAGCCACCACAACGTCGGTGGCCTGCCCGACGACATGAACTTCGAACTCGTCGAGCCGCTGCGGAACCTGTTCAAGGACGAGGTGCGGGCGGTGGGCGAGGAGCTGGGCCTGCCCGAAGAGATCGTGTGGCGCCAGCCGTTCCCGGGTCCCGGCCTGGCCGTGCGCATCGTCGGCACCATCACGCGCGAGCGGGTCGACATTCTGCGGGCGGCCGACGCCATCGTCACCGAGGAAATCAAGCGGGCCGGCCTGTACCGGGAGTTGTGGCAGAGCTTTGCCGTGCTCATCGCGGTACGAACGGTTGGCGTCATGGGGGACGAGCGCACGTACGCGTACCCGATCGTCGTGCGGGCGGTCACGTCCGACGACGCCATGACCGCCGACTGGGCCCGGCTGCCCTACGAGGTGCTCGAACGGCTGTCGACGCGGATCATTAACGAGGTGCCGGGCGTGAATCGGGTGGCGATGGACATCACCTCGAAGCCGCCCGGCACCATCGAGTGGGAGTAGGCGTCGCTCAGCCGATGCGCAGGAGCTGCACGTCGATCTCGTGCCGCTCGAGCGGGCCGACCGGCTCGACACCCACGCGCTGAAGCGCCGGCAGCAGCTGCTCGTCGCCGAAGCGATCGAAGGCTTCCTTGGACTGCCACACGGTGATCATCCGGACGCCGTTCGCGCTCGGGCCGGCGGCGTGAACCACCAGGCCGTCGGGCGTGTCGGTGCCGAGCTCGGCGTTGATCTTCTCGAAGGTCGCCCAGTCGACCGCAATCTCTTGTGTCATGGCGTAGGTCGTCGTTCCTCCTATTGATTAGAGCTTTACTCTAATGGATAGAGTGCTACTCTAAGCATGTGGCTCGCAGTGTCAAGAGGCAATCGTCACGCACCTATGCATCGCCCAAGCGGGACGAGCAGGCCAAGGCGACGCGATGGTCGATCCTCGAGGCGGCGCGTCGGCTCTTTGTCGCCAACGGCTACGGCGCAACCACGCTCAAGGCGGTCGCCGAGGAAGCCGGGGTTGCGGTACAGACCGTCTACGCGGTGTTCGGCAACAAGCGAGAACTGCTCAAGCAAGCGACCGATGTCTCGATCGTGGGCGACGATGAGCCGTTCGCCATCAGCGAGCGGGCGGCCGCAGTAGCGGTCGACCGGGAGAAGGATCCCAAGAAGCGGGCCCGGATGTCCGCGGCGGTGACGCGGGGCATCGTCGAGCGGGCGCGTGCGATCGCCAAGGTCACCCGCGACGCGGCCGCCGTTGATCCTGAAGTCGCCGACCTGTACCGGCGGGGCAGTGCGGAGCGGCGCCGCGGCATGGAAGGGGCGGCCCGAGGGCTGGCCGGACCACAGAAGAAACTACGGGTGCCGATCGACGACGCGGCCGAGACGTTGTTCGTGCTCTACAGCCCCGACGTCGCGATCCTTCTCATCGACGAACTCGGCTGGTCGCTCGACAAGTACGAGGAATGGCTGGCGATGATGCTCGAGCGCACGTTGCTGCCCTGATACCGCGCACGGCGCCGGTAGCCTGAGACCTCCGATGGCGCTCGATCTCTCCGGCCTCAACCCCGTCCAACGCGAGGCCGTGACCCATCCGGGAGGGCCCTTACTCATCGTGGCCGGGGCGGGTTCGGGCAAGACGCGGGTGCTCACGCATCGCGTCGCCTGGCTCATCTCCGACGCCGGCGTCTCGCCGTTCGAGATCCTCGCCATCACCTTCACCAACAAGGCGGCCGACGAGATGAAACACCGGGTCGCCCGGCTCGTCGGGCCGGTCGCCGAGAAGATGTGGGTCTCGACGTTTCACTCCGCGTGCGTCCGCATCCTGCGCCGCGAGTCGCCGAGGTTCGGCTATCGCAGCAGCTTCACGATCTACGACCAGGCCGATGCGGTGCGACTCACCAACTACGTCCTGCGCGACCTTGGCCTCGACGTGAAGCGGTTCCCGCCCCGCACCGTCCACACCGTGATCTCGACGGCCAAGAACGAACTGATCGATTTCGAGGCCTACGCCGACACGGCGCGCGGACCGTACGAACGCAAGATCGCCGACGTGTACCGGGAGTACCAACAGCGCCTGGTCGCGGCGAGCGCCATGGACTTCGACGACCTCCTGATGGTCACCGTCAACATCTTGCAAGCCGACTTCTCGGTCCTCGAGCACTATCAGCGCCGGTTCCGGCACATCCTCGTCGACGAGTTCCAGGACACCAACAAAGCGCAGAACGAACTCATCATGCTGCTGGCCAAGAAGCACGGCAACGTCGCCGTCGTCGGTGACTCGGACCAGTCGGTGTACCGCTTCCGAGGGGCAGACATTCGCAACATCTTGGAGTTCGAGAACGCGTTTCCCGATGCGACGGTGATCGTCCTCGAGCAGAACTACCGGTCCACCCAGACGATCCTCGACGCGGCCAACGCGGTGATCGCCAACAACATGATGCGTAAGCCGAAGGCGCTGTGGACCGAGCAGGTCGGCGGCGAGCTCATCACGAGGTACCACGCCGAGGACGAGCACGACGAGGCGGCGTGGGTGGTTCACGAGATGCGCCGGTTGCACGGCGACGGTCGCCGGTGGGGCGACGTTTCCCTCTTCTACCGGGCCAACGCCCAGAGCCGGGTGGTGGAGGAGGAGCTGGCCAAGCAGGGCGTTCCGTACAAGGTCGTCGGCGGGCTCAAGTTCTTCGACCGGGCCGAGGTCAAGGACATGCTCGCCTACCTCAAGGCGGTGGCCAACCCGTCCGACGAAGTGTCGATGAAGCGCATCGTCAACGTCCCCAAGCGCGGCGTGGGCGACACCAGCGTGGCCAAGATCGACGCCTACGCAGCGCGCACGGGCGTGGCGTTCTTCGAGGCGTTGGGGGCAGCGGCCGATGCCGGCGTCAGCGGCAAGGCGCTCGGTGGCCTCGCCGACTTGCAGGAGACGCTGAGCGAACTGCGGCACATGACCGCCGAAGGGTTCGGGCCGTTGCGGTTGCTGGAGACGATCCTTCAGCGCACCGGGTATCAGGCCGAGCTCGAAGCGGCGCCGGCCGACAAACGGATCGAGGCGGCGGGCCGCATCGAGAACATCTCGGAACTCCTTGGCATGTCGCAGGAGTACGACGACCTCGACCAGTTCCTCGAAGCGGTCAGTTTGGTCGCCGACGCTGACGAGGTCGACGACGACGAGACCAAGGTCGTGCTCATGACGCTGCACACTGCGAAAGGCCTCGAGTACCCCGTGGTCTTCATCGTCGGCATGGAAGACGGCGTGTTCCCGCATCTCCGGTCGCTGGGCGAGCCCGACGAGCTGGAGGAGGAGCGCCGTCTCTGTTACGTCGGCATCACTCGCGCCAAGGAACGCCTCTACCTCAGCCACGCCTGGTGCCGGACGATCTACGGCAACACGCAGTACAACCGGGCCAGTCGGTTCCTCGACGAGATTCCGGAACAGCTCATGAAGATCGTCGAGGGGGCGCGGCCGACGAACGCGCGCGGCGGGCGCGAGGGAATCGTCGACTCAGTTCTGCGGCGGGCGTCGACATCGCCGGCCCGCACGAGCGGCGCCGAGGCGATCGGTCTCAAGGCGGGCGACGACGTTGTGCACGGCAAGTGGGGTGAGGGTGTCATCCTCGAGGTCATCGGCGCGGGCGACAAGGCCGAGGCCGTCGTGCGCTTCCCGTCGGTCGGCGAAAAGCGCGTGCTCCTCGCGTGGGCGCCGCTCAAGAAGGCGTAACTCACCCCGTCGTCAGCATGCCCGCGTCGACGGCAGCGGGCAGCCAGCTCGCGACGACCGGCCACTCCTCACCGGCGACTACGGCGCGAAGACGCGTTGCGTCCGAGCCGCACGCGAGCAGCAGCGCGTATTGCCACGGCGCCAGCGCGTGAACGGCGACGCGGTACCGCCGACGCGCCACCGCGACGTAGCTGTCGACGGCGGCCGGCGTCGGCACCGGCTGACCGCGATCGGCGGCCGCCACGGCGGCGAGGACGTCGAAGCCGAGGCGGAGGAGCACGAGGCTCGCCGGGACGCGTACCCGGAGTTCCGGGTTGGTAAGGACCGTTGCGGCATCGATCGATCGGTCACCCGGGATGCTCTCGACGCCGGCGGCGCGTCGTGACTCGAGGCGGGCGCGGTCGAGTCGCGCCACGTCAGCGGGCAGGCGAGCGATCGCGTCGGCGTCCGATGGACGGGTGTCGTCGAGGTAGTCCGCGAATCGCGCGCCGAGGTCGAACATCGACGGCGACCGCGGCGGGTTCGCCTCGATGTAGCCCAATGCGAATAGGTCAAAAACCTGCTCGCCAACGACCGCTCGAGTGACCTTGTACTCGCCGCGCAAGCACTCCAGCAGGCGGGCGCGGTAGCCGCGGGCGTAAATGCCGAGCCGGGCCTGGGGCGCCATGCGCCCAGCACCGCGCACGGCCGAGACGGCCGCGTCAACCCCCTCGCCCGCCGTGCACGCGGCGAGCATCGCCGACTGCAGTGCGGCTAACTCAGACAACGGACTCGTGCTCTGTCCAACTCCGAGACCAGGTCGGGGAACGCGGGGATGTCGGCGTCCCACTCCAACAAGGTCGCCACGCCGCCGGTTCGCTCCTGAGCCAAGTCATACAACGGCCATACGTCGTCGACCACGGGGTGGTCGTGACTGTCGAGGAGAAAGGTGCCGTGGTCGCTCGGCCCGGCGAGATGCACATACGCAACCCGTTCGGGCGGAATGCCCTCGATATATGCGACCGGATCGAGGCCGTGGTTGTACGCGCTGACGTACACATTGTTGACGTCGAGCAGCAAGGCGCAATCCGTCGTCTCTGCGAGTCGGCCGAGGAACTCCCACTCCGGCATCGCCGACACTTCGAACTCGACGTAGGTGCTCGGGTTCTCCAGAACGATCTGACGCCCAAGGAAGTCCTGCACCGTGTGCACGCGAGCGGCCACGTGGTCGAGGCACTCTTCCGTCAGGGGCAGGGGCAAGAGGTCGTGGGTCGTCCGACCGTCGACACCTGTCCAGCACAGGTGGTCGGAGATCAACGCCGGATCGAGCCGTTCGGCGAGCACCTTCAGCTTGTTGAGGTAGTCACAGTCGAGCGGGTCCGTGCCGCCGATCGACAGGGCGACGCCGTGCATGACGACCGCGCGCTCTTCGCGCACGCGATCGAGGACGTGGCCCGCGAACCCATCGTCGTCGAAGAAGTTCTCGCTCACGATCTCGAACCAGTCGACGCCCCACGCCGCCGGCGGCTGCTCGAGCAAGTAGCTGAAATGAACGTCGCGGAGGCCGACGCCGAAGCCGAGGTTCACGTCGACGGCGGGAAGACCAGACGCAGATCGCTCGGCGGGGGGGCGGGGCCATCGGGAACCGGCTCGCCGCGGTGTTCCATGACCTTGAGGTAGGCGCGGTACGCGACGTCGTGCACCTTGTCGCCCTCGTTGAAGTCGATGGTCCCGAAGGGGTTCGGTTCTTGATCCGAGCCTTGGAAGTCGAACAGCTCCATCTTTCCGCCGCCTGGAAACAGCTGCGCAGCCGAGATCGGAACCGCACACCCTCCGAACGTCGCGCACTTGTTGTCGCCGGGTGCCGAGAAGAGCGTGGGACCCGGTGGCGGAGGCGGGAAGCCGCACGTGCCACCTCCGGTGGTCGCCTGGACGAACCCGCAGCCGCCTTGCGCTTTACACCCGTTCGATCCTTTGCATGTGTGGAAGACCTCCGAGGGCGCGCACGCCGCGCTGGGACCGCTGAGCGCGAGGCCCTGGCACGCGTGGTACAGGATCCCGGGCTCCGGTTGGTCCATCGTGGCCAGCACGGGTGCCTCACCGAACACCGCCCAACAGATGGCCATGCGATCGCCGGAGCCACCCATCGACGGCCACGGGAATTGTGCGTTGGGTGTCGTCCAGTAGGTGTCGAGCACGGTCGTCACGCCGGCGATCGCACCAGTGGCGACCTTGTCGAGATTGGCCTTGTTCTGGTCACGGTTGGTGCTGGCGAGCGCGTTCAACGCGGCGGCGACGGCTTCGGTCGTCGGGAGGTCGTGCGGGTTGTCGTTCGGGTCGTAGTCGCCCGCCTGTAGATCAGAGGCTTGCCACGTGCGGCCTGATGCGAACCACTGGGGCCATGTGATGATGGCGTCGAGCAACGCTTGGACGCGGCCGAACCGCTCGTAATGGTCCTCGGCACCGGCTTGCGTCCGGGCGGCGGCGGTCGCCGACGCGTCCAGCTTCTTGCCGGTGTCCGAATAGCTCACGTAGTCGACCTCGAGGGCGTCCTTGTCGGCCTGGTACTTCGCCTCGACCGCCGTCAGTGCGCCCGTCGGCGGATCCTGCAGGATGCTGCCCTCGCCCTGATCGGTGATGGCATCCATCATGTCGACCGCCCGGCTATACGCCTCTGCCGCGTCGCCGAACGTGGTGGCGAAGCCGGGATACTCGGCTTTGGTGTGACCGCCGTTGATGACGTTGAACAGGTCCTTTTGAGTGGGATTCCACACGTAGTCCCACAAGCGGGTGCCGTCTGCGTACTGAACGTTCAAGTAGTCGAGGTAGCACTGGTACATCGTCCCGATCGTTCCGAACATTGGGAGATCGAGGTCGGTATCGGTGATCTTCCAGTCGGGGAACGGCACGGTGACCGAGGCGTTGACTGCGCCTCCGAGGGCGGCGAGCGCTTGCGCTTCGGGCTGCTCGATGACGAGGAACAGCCGCACTTGGTCCGCGGTCAGCGCGGCGATGTTGACCCGGAGGTCGCTGTACTCGGGTACGTCTTGGAGGTTGACAATGTGCGGGATCACGGTCACATCCGGTCCGTAACACGTCCACCCGTGTTGCGGGTCCTGCAAGATCGAGCTGGTGAACGACGGCCGGACACCGATCATCGTTGCGATGTTCGACGCCATCTGCAGGTGGAGCATCTCCTCGATGAATACCGAGAAGATGATGTTGAACGCCTCCTCGTTGGGCGTAAGTGCCGGGTCGACGCCGGCCCTCGGGGCGGTCACCGCCGCGCCCGGCCACAGGCGGCCTTTGTAGAAGCTGCTGCCCTTGCTCGTGATCTGGTGCATGCCCTGTATCGAGTACAGGGCACCCATGTAGAGCGGGATCGTGAACAGCTCGACGTTGATCGCCGCTTGCGCAACGGCCCGAACCGCCGACGCATCGACGGCCTTTAGAGCCGGGTCGCGCGTGACGTTCTCGATAGCCGGGCTGACCGTGCGTGCCATAGGGGTCCCCTGACGCTCGAACTGTCGCGCAACCTATCGCCTGACGCGGTCGCGTGCGTCGCCGACGTGAAACGAGCCGGCGCCTAGGACGCGGCGGAAATCGTGCTGGCGCTCAACGCGCCGATGATGCCGTCGGCCACTCGCGTCGAGAGCATGATCGACAGGTGGCCGAGGTCCTTTACGAGGACATTCGTCGCGTGCAGCGCCGGGTGACGGATCATCGCCGATCCGTTGGGCTGCACCAGTAGATCGAGATTCGAGTAGAACGCCGTCCACTTCACGGTCGTCAGCCGCGCGCTGCGGTGGAGGCGTTGCTGAAGCCAGGAGTTCGGCGCCAGTTCGCCGGCGATGCGCGAACGACGCGACGGGCGAGCCAGCCGGGTGCCCTCATGGGGCGAGGCGACGGTGATGGCGTGATCGACGCGGGTGTCGCCGCCGAGTTCCTGCACGTACCAACGCAGCAGGATGCCGCCGAGGCTGTGGCCGACGACGTTCACCTTCGCGGAGCCAGTAATCGCGCACAACTCCTCGACGCGATCGCGCAGCATCTCAGCTAGCTCGGGCACGTCGTGGCGGAACGGGTCGTAATTCATCGTGTGCACGCTGGTGAAGCCGGCGTCGCGGAGGTACTGGTCCAGCACGAACCAGCCCGAGCGGTTGTGGCCGAAGCCGTGGACCAGGAGCACGGGCGTGTCGTGCAGGATGTCGCCCGACGGCCGGCCGGTGCGCACGACGGGGTTGCCGAGACCGAACGGGTAGCGCGCCGCGCAGGTGGCGAGGCTCAGCGCCTCTCGGGCATACCCGAGGTACGTCTCTCGGCGTCGCAACGCCGTCAGGAACGGCTCCACGCCTTCAGGTATCGGCACCCCCACGCATGTGGCTTATCCCGAGCGGGGGAAATTGTCGCGGATGCCCCGCGCTAGCGACCGACGGGACCCGCCGTCATCCCGCCGTCGACGACGAACTCCGAACCGGTCGAATAACGGCTCTCATCGGAGGCCAGATAGAGCGCAAGCTCCGACACGTCGTCGGCTTCGGCCAGGCGCCCGATCGGCACGGAGGCCCCGGCCGCTTCGTCGATTCCCAGCTTGCGGTACTCGTCGAACATGGGCGTGTCGATGAGGCCGGGGTGGATCGAGTTCACCCGGACACCGAGGGACGCCAGCTCCAACGCCGCGACTTTCGTCATCCCGCGCACGGCCCACTTGCTCGCGCAGTACGCGATGTGGCCTTGCGCTCCGATCAATCCCGCGACGGAGGAGATGTTGATGATCGACCCGTTCTTCGTAGCCGCCAGCGCGGGGACCGCGGCCTTCATCCCGAGGAACACGCCGATCTGGTTGATGTCGACGACCCGTCGGAAGTCCTCGACCGTTGTCATCGCCATCGGCATGACATGGACGATGCCAGCGTTGTTCACGAGCACGTCAAGGTGGCCGAACCGGTCGGTCGTAGTGGTGACCGCGTCGTTCCACTGCCCCTCGTCGGTGACGTCCAGGTGCACGTAGGCGGCGGCGTCGCCCAGGTCTTTGGCGACGGTCGCCCCTTCCTCGTCGAGCACGTCGCTGATGACAACGTTGGCGCCCTCGGCCACGAAACGCCGGGCGTGGGACTCGCCCATGCCGCGCGCGCCGCCCGAGATCAATGCCACCTTGCCCTTTAGTCGGTTAGTCACGTGTGAAGTCGACCACGACCCGGCCCTTGCTGTCGACCGTGGTGGCGTAGTGCTGTAACTCCGTCCCGCCGTCCGGCGTATACGACTTCTTGTGGCAGTCGACGAACGTGTGCGTCTTGGGCTTCCACGCCAGCGGGCACTTGGGTGCCGCGAACGCGGTGAAGGTCGCCCAACCCATGTTCGGATCGTCGCCGGTATGGCTGACCCACACGTTGAGGTCATGGCCGCGGAGGTCCTGGAACAGGAGCGGCGCACGGTTCACAAGTGTCTTGGCCGGGCCGACCTCGAAGGTGTCGTCGCCGATCTGCGTCTTGGCGCCGTCCGACGACGAGAGCTGCAGCACGAAGACGACGAGCAGGACCGCGGCGACCGCGACGAGCGCCGTCGTCACCACGATTGCGGTGCCCCGCTTCACTTGCGAATCCAGCGAGCCGTCGCCGCGTCGGTGCGGCGCAAGCGGTCGCCCGGCGTCGCCGCGGTGAGCGCGTCGGCGACGGCCGCCGCGATCGCGTCGCGCTGCTCATTGACGACGCCGTCGACAATCCCGAGGCCGAGGAGGTCGGCAGACGTGAGGCGCAGCCGCTCGGCCACCGCCGGCGCTTTGGCCACGTCGCGCTCGAGGATGGCGGCGGCGCCCTCAGGTCCGATCACAGAGAAGACAGCATGCTCGAGGACGAGCAGGCGATCGGCGTGGCCGAAGGCCAGCGCGCCGCCGCTGCCGCCCTCGCCGACGCAGACGGCCACGCTCGCCGAGCGCAGGGCACCCATGGCCGCGAACGTCGCCGCGATCTCGCGCGCGATCCCGTCCGCCTCGGCCGCCGGGCCGGGCTCGGCGCCCGGCGTGTCGATGAAGGTGACGACGGGCAGGCCGAGCCGCCCCGCAAGGGCGATGGCCCGCTGGGCGAGCCGCATGCCCGCCGGACAGGGCCGGCCCAGGTCGGCCCGCCGGTCATGGGCGATGACGACGACCCGCACGCCGCCGATCGTCGCCAGCGCGGCGCGCACGACCGGGTCACCGCTCCGCAGCTCGACCCACGACTCGCACAACATCCACGCCACGTCGGTTCCCGTCGGCCGATCCTCCGCCCGCGCCCGCTGCACCTCCCCCCACGCGTTCTGGGCGGATTCTCTCGGGCTGAGGGCGTGAAAATCCGCCCAGAACGGGTTGGGCGGGGAAAGGGGGCGGAGGCCGAGGACGGCGTGGATCCAATCGGCCTCGTCGTTCGGGGCGACGAGGGCGTCGACCAGACCGGCCGCATGGGCCGATTCGGCGGTGTGCGACGTAGGCGGGAGCGCCTCGCCAGTGGTCAGCTCGACGACTCGTGGGCCGGCGAAGCCCACCGTCGCGCCGGGTGATGCGGCGCGAACGTCGGCCAGCGAGCCGTACGAGGCGAACACGCCGCCGGTGGTTGGGTGCCGGTGAATGGCGACCGACAACAAACCGGCCGCCGCGTGGGCCTGAGCGGCCGACGCGGTCCGGGCCATCTGGATCAGCGAGACCATGCCCTCCTGCATCCGCGCCCCGCCCGAGGCCGTGAGGGCGACCACCGGAAGGCGCTCGTCGATGGCCCGCCGGTAGGCCCGCACGACCCGCTCGCCGTGCACGGCGCCCATCGACCCACCGAGCACGTCGAACCGGCCCTCGACGAAGGCATAGGTCGCGGTGCGTCCGGTGACGACGGTTTCCTCGCGGGGCGGCGTGTAGCCGTCCCACGCAAGGGGGTTGCCGCCGACGAGGTCGGCGTCCCATTCGGCGACCGTCGGCTGGGGTGGCACGGCCGACATTCAATAGGATCAGGCGCTGTGCCTGCGCCCTACCGTGTCGTTGTCGCCAAACCCGGTCTCGACGGGCACGACCGCGGCGCCAAGGTAATTGCCCGCGCCCTGCGTGATGCGGGCTTCGAAGTCATCTATACCGGGCTGCACCAAACGCCCGAGCAAGTGGCCGAGACCGTCGTGCAGGAGGACGCCGACGCCGTCGGGCTCTCGCTGCTGTCGGGCGCGCACATGACCCTCATGCCTCGCGTCGTCGACCTGCTCAAAGAGCGGGGCGTGGGCGACGTGCTGGTGTTCGGCGGCGGGATCATCCCCGACGCCGACATCGCCAAGCTCAAGGCAATGGGCGTGGCCGAGATCTTCACCCCCGGCGCACCGCTGGCCACCATCACCGACTGGCTCAGCGCCGCTCTCAGTGGAAGGGACTGAACACTTACCCGTGGACCTGTTCGAGTACCAGGGCAAGCAATACTTCGCCCGCTACGACATTCCCGTCTCGCCCGGCGGCGTGGCCCGCACCGTTGACGAAGCCGTGGCCGCGGCCGACGGCGCTGGGTATCCCGTCGTCGTCAAGGCGCAGGTCCAGGTGGGAGGACGGGGCAAGGCCGGCGGCATCAAGCTGGCCGCCAACGCCGACGAGGTCGGCGAGCACGCCGGGAACATCCTCGGTATGGACATCAAGGGTCACGTCGTGAACATCGTGTGGGTGGAGCACGCCAGCGACATCGCCAAGGAGTACTACGCCAGCTTCACCCTCGATCGATCGGCCAAGAAGCACCTGGCCATGGTGTCGGCCAAGGGTGGCGTCGAGATCGAGGCGGTCGCCGACGAGGATCCCGATGCCATCGCCAAGGCGCACATCGACCCGCTGGTCGGCCTCGACGAGGCCACCGCCCGCGACCTCGTTGACCGCGCCGGGCTCGACGCCGAAGCACGCGACGGCGCGGTCGCCGTCCTGCTGAACCTGTGGCGCTGCTACGACGCGGGCGACGCTGACCTGGTCGAGATCAACCCGTTGATCCTGACGCCCGAAGGCAAGGTGCACGCGCTCGACGCCAAGGTCACGCTCGATGACAACGCATCGTTTCGCCATCCCGAGTGGGACGAGTACCGCGGCGTCGCCCAACTCGATCCCCGCGACGCGCTGGCCAAGGAGAAGGGCTTGCAATACATCGGTCTCGAGGGCGAGGTCGGGATCATCGCCAACGGCGCCGGTCTGGCCATGTCGACGCTCGACGTGGTTAATCAGGTCGGCGGCAAGCCCGCCAACTTCCTCGACATCGGCGGTGGCGCCAACGCCGAGGTGATGGCTGGTGCTCTCGAGGTCATCAATACCGACGAGAACGTGAAGGCGATCTTCATAAACATCTTCGGCGGCATCACCAAGGGCGAGGAGGTCGCCAACGGGATCGTCGAGGCGTTCAAGCGCGTCGACCTCAAGGCGCCCATCGTGATCCGGCTCGACGGCACCAACGCCGAGGAGGGGCGGGCGATCCTGAAGGAGCACGAGTCCGACCGTCTCATCTCGAAACCGACGATGGTCGAAGCGGCCAAAGCCGCGGTCGAGCTCACAAAGGGAGGCGGAGGCGGAGACGGAGCCGACCGGGAGACGAAGGGTGCGCCGCAGACGTGAGCATTTTCGTTGACGACAAGACCAAGGTCGTGGTCCAGGGCATCACCGGCTCGCAAGGTCGGTTCTACGCGCTGCGCAACCAGGCGTACGGCACGAATGTGGTTGGCGGTACCAACCCGAAGAGGGCGGGCACCGACGTCGAGGGCATCCCGGTGTTCGCATCCGTCGCCGAAGCGCGCGCCGAGACGGGCGCCAACGCGTCGATGATCCTCGTGCCGGCCGCCGGCGCGCCCGCCGCGGTGATGGAGGCCGCCGAAGGCGGCATCGAATTGATCGTGTGCCTCACCGAAGGCATCCCCGCCCACGACGAGGCGCGCTTCTACAACGCGCTCAAGCGAGACTTCCCGTCGACGCGGCTGATCGGCCCGAACTGTCCGGGCCTCATCACGCCCGGCAAGTGCAACATCGGCTTCACACCCGGCGACGACGCGCTCGGCGGTGGACCGGTCGGCATCGTCAGTCGCTCCGGCACGCTCACCTACCAGGCGCTGGGCGAGCTTGGCGCCAAGGGAATCGGCGTGTCGACGTGCGTCGGTATCGGCGGCGACCCGGTGCCGGGAACGTCGTTCATCGATTGCCTCGCGGCATTCGAGGCCGATCCGGAGACCAAAGCCGTCATCATGATCGGCGAGATCGGAGGGTCGGCCGAGGAAGAAGCAGCCGAGTTCATCAAGGCCGAGATGAGCAAGCCGGTTGTCGCCTATGTCGCTGGGGTCACCGCGCCGCCGGGCAAGAAGATGGGCCACGCCGGCGCGATCATCTCGGGCTCGAAGGGCACCGCGCAGGCGAAGATGGAAGCGCTCGAAGCCGCCGGCGTGAAGGTTGGTCGCAACCCGACCGAGGCTGGGGATTTGATGGCCGAAGTCGTCGCTAAGTTGGGCGCCTAGTGCCTGTCGTTTTCGTCCACGGTGTGCCGGATACCTTCCGGCTCTGGGAGCCGATCGTGTCCCACCTCGACGGCGTCGACGCGCGCCTGCTCGCGCTGCCCGGTTTCGACTGGCCGGTGTCGCCTGGGTTCTCGGCGACCAAAGAGGCATACGTCGACTGGGTTATCGAGTCGATAGAGGACATCGGTGGCCCGGTCGACCTCGTCGGTCACGACTGGGGGGCGATGTTCGTGCAGCGCGTCGCCTCGCTGCGACCGGACCTGGTCCGCACATGGATCTGCGGGGACGCCGCCGCCGACAGCGAGTACGTGTGGCACGACGTCGCCCAGATGTGGCAGACGCCCGAGGTCGGTGAGCAGCTCATGGAGGGCTTCACGCCCGAGGCCGTCGTGCTGACGCTCGGTCCCGAGGGCATCCCCGAAGCGACGGCGCAAGAGATGGCCACCTACATGGACGACACCATGAAGGACTGCATCCTCAAGCTCTACCGCTCGGCGACCAACGTCGGCACCGAGTGGGAGCCCGATCTCGTGCACGCCGCCGCCCGCCCCTCGCTGATTATCTGGGGCAAAGACGATCCGTACGTCCCGGTTGTCTACGGCGAGCGCTTGGCACAACGGGTTGCCGGCGAGCTGGTCGTGCTCGATAGCCGCCACTGGTGGCCGGTCGAGCGCCCGGCCGAAGCGGCGGCGGCCATGACCGACTTCTGGAATCGCCAGTAACCGGGTAAGAACGGAGGTCATGCGCCTCCGGGCGGCGTTTGCCGCGTTGTTCGTGCTGGTGGCGTGTGGGAGCAACGGCGCGCACCCGCGGTTCGAACAGGCCGAGGTGGCGACGTCGGTGCTGTCGTCAACCACAACGGTTCCACCGACGACGATCGCGCCGGTGCCGACATCCACCGTTGCGCCGCCGTCGACGTCGGGCGCGTTGGCCCGGGCCAAGGCGGTCCTGTCACCGAGTGGGATTGCGCTGACGGTGACCGGCCACGACGGCGGCGCGGTCGACGTGCTCACGCCGTGCGAGAACACGGTGAAGCTCTCGCGGGCCACCGCGCTGGCGACGCCGACAGTGATCCTCGATCCCGGTCATGGGGGTGGCGAACCGGGCGCGGTCGGGCCCAACGGTCTGGCCGAGAAGACGGTGAACCTCGCGGTAGCGAACCAGACCAAAGCGGCGCTGGACCACGCCGGCATCAGCACCTTGCTCACCCACGCGACCGACTACCGCATGACGCTCAACGCACGCACGCGACTCGTGACCGCGTTGCACCCGAAGGTGTTCGTCTCGATTCATCACAACTCGGATCCCGATGGCCCGCACGACGGACCTGGCTCGGAGACCTATTACCAAGTGGCGTCGTCGACGTCGGCCGATTCGAAGCGGCTCGCCGGCTTGATCTACGAGGAGATCGTCGCGGCGCTGCGTCAGTACAACGTGGCGTGGGTCGGCGATACCGACGCCGGCGCCAAGTACCGGCAGGGGAGCACTGGGGACGATTACTACGCGGTGCTGCGGCAGACCAAGGGCGTGGTCTCGTCGCTGGCCGAGCTGGCATTCATCAACAACCCGCCCGAGGCCGAGCTGCTCGCCCGGACCGACGTCCAACAGGCCGAGGGTGGCGCCGTCGCACGCGGCATCGTGCGTTACCTCACGAGCAGCGACCCCGGTTCGGGCTACACCCAGCCCTACGCCCGCACGACACCAGCCGGCGGTGGCGGCAAGGCCAACTGCACCGACCCGCCGCTGTAAGACTCTCGCCGTGCTGACTCACGACCTCGCGCTGTTCGGCCGCATCGCGCTGGCCGGTGGGCTCGGGTACGCCGTCGGTTTCGAGCGCGAGTTGCGCGGGCAGGCCGCCGGCGATCGCACCTTTGCGCTCGTTGCTCTCGGCTCGGCCGCCTTCACCGCCTTGGCCGTCGACGCGTTCCCGCCGACCGCCGAGCGGCTCATCTCCGGCATCGTCACTGGCGTGGGCTTCATCGGCGCCGGACTGCTGTTGCGATCGGCCGAGGAAGGCATCGTGCGGGGCTTGACGACCGCCGCGGCGATCTGGTCGATCGCGGCGGTCGGCGTCGCCGCCGGCGCCGGCCGGTTGGTGCTGGCGACGCTCACCACCCTGCTCATCCTTCTCGCCCTCGAGATCCGCCAGATCCCCGGCCTGCGGCTCCTCGACGCTCGCCGCTACGGCCAGCACATGGATCCCGACCCCGAGATGGACTGACTCCCGAGGAAATGCCGTACCGAATCGGTACGGCATTTCCTCGAGAACGGGCTAGAGGCGTTCGAAGCCGCGCTCGAGCTCCCAATCGGTGACGACCTGGTTCGACGTTGCCCACTCCTGGCGGGCGGTGTTGAGCAGGTGGTGGTGGACGTCGGCGCCGAAGGCATCGATGGCGACCTGGCTGCGGGCGAACTCGCCGATCGCCTCGATCAACGTCGACGGGACGCGCGGGACGTCGGCCGGTGCTTCGTAGGCGTTGCCTCGGAACGCGGGGCCGGGATCGATCTGGTTGGCGATGCCGTGCAGACCGGCGGCGATCGTCGCCGCGTAGGCGAGGTACGGGTTGCAGTCGGCGCCCGGGACGCGCGACTCAACCCGGCGGCCAGCTCCGGTGCCGACCATGCGAAACGCGCAGGTGCGGTTGTCCTCGCCCCACACGAGCGTGGTCGGCGCCCATGAGCCGGGCTGATACCGCTTGTACGAGTTGACGTAGGGAGCGAAACACAACGACAGGTCGCGCGTGGCGTCGATCAGACCGCCGAGCCAGTGGTGTGGCGCGGCGGCGCCCTCGAGCGACGTCGTGCCGTCGGTCGACCACAGCGACGAATGCAAGTGGCACGACGACCCGACCTCGGCCATCGACCACTTCGCCATGAACGTGATCGACCGTCCGTTCAGCGCGGCGATCTCCTTGGCCCCGTTCTTGTAGATCGCGTGGCGATCGGCCATCTCCAACGCGTCGGCGTACACGAGGTTGATCTCGTGCTGACCACGACCCGCCTCGCCTTTGGAGAACTCGACCGGCACACCGGCACCGTCCATCCCGTTGCGGATCTGGCGGATGAGGTACTCGTCCTTCGTCGTCTGGAGGATGTGGTAGTCCTCGATCCACGGCGAGTGCGGCGTGAGGTCGCGGTAGTGCGCGGCGGCCGCTTCCTCATACGAGTCCTTGAAGAGGAAGAACTCCAACTCGGCGCCGATCTTCACCGAGTAGCCCGCCGCCGCGGCGCGGGCGATCTGGTCGCGCAGGATCTGGCGCGGCGACACGGCCACCGGCGCGCCCTCGTCCTCGTCGACGAGGTCGCACATGACGAGCGCGGTCTTCTCCAGCCACGGGATGCGCCGGAGGGTCGCCATGTCGGGGACGGCCTTGACGTCGCCGTACCCCTCGTCCCAACTGGCGAACTCGTAGCCCGGGACCGGCGTCATGTCCACGTCGACGGCGAGGAGGTAGTTGCACGCGTGCACGCCGTCGCCCTCGACGTGATCGCGGAAGTAGTGCGCGGTCACGCGCTTGCCGACGAGCCGGCCCTGGAGGTCAGGGAACACCGTCAGCACGGTGTCGATGTCTTGGAACGTCTCGTTCACACCCTTCATCTCCCGATCGCCTTCCGGCTTCGCCTCCGGCTCATTCGGGGGTGACGTAAGCAACGGATATGCCGCCGTCGCAGACGAGTGATGCGCCAGTCATCAACGACGAGTCGTCGGAGGCGAGGAACAACGCCGCCTTCGCCACCTCCTCGGCCTGGCCGAAACGCCCGATCGGCACGTGCACGAGCCGGCGGGCGCGCCGTTCGGGATCGGACAGGAGTTCGGCCATCAGCGGCGTCTGGATCGGGCCCGGGCACAGCGCGTTGATGCGGATGTTGTGGCGGGCGTACTCGACGGCCATCTCGCGCGTCATCGACAGCACGCCGCCCTTGCTGGCTGTGTAGGCGATCT
>DASRJI010000087.1:0-20853 GCA_035649535.1 Acidimicrobiales bacterium
GGTTGTCGCTGCCGTCGACGGGATCGATCTCACCGTGGAGCGCGGCGAGATGGTCGGGTACATCGGCCCCAACGGCGCCGGCAAGTCGACGACGATCAAGATGCTCACCGGCATCCTCGTCCCGAGCGGCGGTGCGCTGCGCGTGGCCGGCGTCGACCCGCAACGCCGTCGCGTGGAACTGGCCCGGCGTATCGGCGTGGTGTTCGGCCAACGCACCCAGCTGTGGTGGGACCTGCCGCTGCGCGACTCCTTCGAGCTGCTGCGGCACATCTACCGCGTGCCGGCTGACCGGCACCGCGCCAACGTCAACGCGTTCGTCGAGTTGCTCGACTTGGGTGCGCTCCTCGACACGCCGGTGCGCCAGCTGTCGTTGGGTCAGCGGATGCGAGGCGACCTCACCGCCGCGCTCCTGCATGATCCCGAGATCGTCTTCCTCGACGAGCCGACCATCGGCCTCGACATCGTCAGCAAGGTCGCGGTGCGCGACTTCCTCGCCGAGATCAACCGCGAGCGGGGGACGACGGTGCTCCTCACGACCCATGACCTGGCCGACATCGAGCGGCTGTGCCCGCGCATCTTGATCATCGACCACGGCCGGGTCATCTACGACGGCTTGGTCGACGCGGTGAAGGAGCGGCTCGGCGGTGAGCGCACCCTCGTCGTCGACCTCGAGGAAGAGGCGGCGCCGCTCGACATCGCGGGCGCGCGCGTCTTCCGCGTCGAAGGCCGCCGTCAGTGGTTGCGCTTCGATCGCGACGAGACGACGGCGGCGCGCCTCGTCGCTGAGGTGGCGGCGCAAGCGGCGCTCGTCGACCTGGCCGTCGAGGAGCCCGATATCGAGGAGGTCGTGCGCCGCATCTACGTAGAGGGCATGTAATGGCATCCTTTTCCGAATGCCGATGCGCGAAGACTGCCGGTTCTACGAGAGCCGCACGTACAACTCGGGGGAGGTCGTGCGGATGTGCCGCCTCGACCTCGCGCCCGACGCGCCGTGGAAGTGCCCGGACAATTGCCCCAAGTTCGCTCGACGCACGTTCGACGCCGGCTGGACCGTCGCCCCGCTCGTGCCTACGCCCGTGCCGCCGGCCCCGCCCGAGGTCGGCGACGGCGCCTCCGAGTTGCTGGACGCGGCCGAGGACATCATCAACGCCATCGGGCCCGACGTGCTCAAAGACATCAAGCGCCAGCGTGAAGGCCGCAAGAATCCGATCGCCCGGGGCGCCAACAAGCTGCGGAAGAAGCGGAAGAAGCGCTAGGTAGACTGAGCGCCTTATGCGTGGGCAGTGGTGGATTCCCGTAATTGCGATCGTCCTGGGCACCGGCCTGGCCATCGCGATCGACAAGCTGCCGGGCGGCGGCGGTCACAGCGACGTGAAGCTCGACCTGTCGCAGCACGCCACCACCGCACCGCCCACCAGCATCGAGGACACGACCACCACGTTCTTCGAAGAGACCACCACGATCCCCGACATCGCGCAGTTCGCGGCACCTGACTCGAGCGGCTCGACGAGTGCCAAGGCGCCGAGTCATTCGACCACCGGCACGACGCGGCGCAGCGGCGGCGGGGGCGGCGGCAACGGCGGCGGGACCGGAACCACGACCGCGACCACGGCGCCCAGCACGCCGCAGACGACGGCGGCCGGCGATCCCGGCAGCAAGGAGTGGTGCGACAAGCAGCCTCCCGGCTCGAGCGCGTACGAGTACTGCCACAACCGGTACGGCGGTGGCAGCGGCGGCACGACCGACACGTCACGGCCCAAGAAGACCAGCACCACCGAAGATCCCGACGCGTAGTTGACCCGGCTTCGTTACCGGATCGTCGACGTCTTTTCGGCGCGACCGCTCAGTGGCAACGCGCTCTGCGTCGTCCTCGATCCCTGTCCCGAGTCGCTGATGCAGGCCGTCGCGCGCGAGGCGAACCTGAGCGAGACCACGTTTCCCGTGATAACCGCCGACGACGCGTATGACGTGCGGATCTTCGCGCCGGGCATGGAGTTGCCGTTCGCCGGTCACCCGTCGATCGGCACCGCGTGGACCCTCGGCCCGCGGGCGTGGACCCAGACGAGTGCCGGGGCCACCGTCGTGGTTGAGGCCGACGCTGACGGCGCGGTGATGACGCAACCGGATGCAGAGTTCACCGACGTCGATCCCCAATCGCTCGTCGATGCCCTCGGGCTACCCGGTAGCGACGCGGCGGCGACTGCGGTGGTGGGCGGCATGTCGTTCACGATCGTCGCTACCCAGGCGCCGATCGACGCGCTGCAACCGCGCATGGCTGACCTGGCGACGGCGGCGAGCGCTGCCGGCGGCGTCGGCGTGGCGACCGTTCGGCGGTTGAGCGACACCGAGCTGCACGTGCGGGTGTTCGTTCCAGGCGCGGGTGTGCCCGAAGATCCGGGCACCGGATCGGCCGCCGGCCCGATCGGCGTGTTCGCCCGCAAGGTGTGGGGAACGGCCGCTGACGTGACCATCGCCCAGGGCGCCGAGATCGGCCGTCCGTGCCGCATCGACGTGCACGCCGAGCTGGGCGGGGTGCGGGTCGGGGGCCGGGTTTCTGGTTGTGCCGAGGGCACCTTTACGCTGTAGCCGAATCACCATGCCGACCCTCACTCACTTCGGAGCCGACCAGGCCGCCCGTCCGCCGGACGCCGAGCGGTTCGCGGCGGCCGCGCTGCCCACCGAAGAGGAGGAAGTGTGGCGGTACAGCCGCATCGACGACCTAGACCTCGATCGGTACCGGCCGGCGACTGGCAGCGGCGGCGCCGCGGGTAGCCCGGTCGCCGACATCCTGCGCACGGTTGGTGCGCGGTCCGGCACGATCGTCATGACGAACGGTGGCGTGGCCGAGTCGCACCTCGACGAGGGCCTGGCCGCCAAGGGCGTGCGGCTCGAGATCGCCGACCCGGCGGGCGCCGACTGGGCGCCGCCCGAGGTCGACGACGCATTCGTCACGCTGAACGCCGCCTTCGCCGCGCAGCCGGTGCTGCTCGATGTGCCCGCCGGCGTCGTCGTCGAGCAACCGATTGTTGTCGCCACGTGGATCGACGGCGACGGCACGATTGTGTTCCCGCGCCTCGTTGTGCGCGCGGGTGAGCAGAGCCAGGTGACGGTGCTCGAATACGCGGCGTCGGCCGACATCGACGCGCTGGTCATCCCCGTCACCGAGCTGCACGTCGCGCCCGCGGCCAACGTTCGTCACGTGTCGGTGCAGGACCTCGGCCGTCGCATGTGGCAGCTCGGCTACGTAACGAGCCGCGTGGAGCGCGACGGTTTCCTCGAGTCCGCTGCCGTTGCGCTCGGCGGCGATTATGCGCGCCTGCGCACCGATGCGCGTGTCGTGGGCCAGGGCGCGTCGTCGAACCTGCTGGCCGTGTACTTCGGGACCGGTACGCAGATGCACGACTTCCGCACGTTGCAGGACCACAACGCGCCGCGCACGACGAGCGATCTGCTGTTCAAGGGCGCCGTCGGCGATGAGTCGAGCTCGGTGTACACCGGCCTGATTCGCGTCCGGCCCGGTGCGAGCGGCACCAATGCGTTCCAGACCAATCGCAACCTGGTGCTGAGCCAAGGCGCCCACGCCGAGTCGGTACCGAACCTCGAGATCGAGGAGAACGACGTCCGGTGCAGCCATGCATCGGCGATCGGGCCGGTCGACGAGGAGCAGCGTTACTACCTCGAGTCCCGCGGCATTCCCACCGACGTTGCCGAGCGGTTGATCGTCCTCGGCTTCTTCGACGAGATCATCGATCGCACTGCGATCGCCGCCCTGCGCCCGTTGTTGCGCGACGCGGTCGTCACCAAGCTGGAGAGCGCGAAACGGTGAGCGAGTTTCGGTTGTGCTCGGTGAACGAGCTGGAGCCTGGGGCCGCCAAGCGGTTCGACATCGACGGGCACCGCATCGCGCTCGTGCGCATCGGCGACGACTTCTACGCGATCGGCGACCGATGCAGCCACGAGGACTTCTCACTGAGCGAGGGCGAAGTCATCACCGAGGAGTGCGAGATCGAGTGCTGGAAACACGGGAGCACGTTCTCGCTGACCACCGGAGAGCCGCAGTCCCTGCCGGCCGTCAAGCCGGTGCCCGTGTACGAGGTGTTCGTGAAGGCTGACGACGTGATCGTGAAGGTGTCATGACGGTCCTCGAGATCCGCGATCTACAGGCGCGGGTGCCGGGCCGCGACATCCTCCGCGGCATCGACCTGACCGTCGCCAGCGGCGAGGTCCACGCAGTGATGGGACCGAACGGCTCGGGCAAGAGCACGCTGTCGCACGTCCTGATGGGCCGACAGGGTTACGAGGTCACCGGTGGCTCGGTCACGCTCGACGGCCAGGACCTGCTGGCCATGACGACGTGGGAACGGGCCCAGGCGGGGCTGTTCCTCTCGATGCAGTACCCGATCGAAGTGCCGGGCGTCAGCCTGGTCGACGCGCTCGAGGCCGCGTTCACCGCGTCGCCGGATCGCGACCCGGCCGACGTGCGCGAGCTGGTGACGGCCGAGGCCGGCCGCATCGGCTTCGAGACGCGGTTCCTGTCGCGGCCGCTCAACGTCGACTTGTCGGGTGGCGAACGCAAGCGCAACGAGACGCTGCAGCTCGGCGTGCTGCGCCCGCGCATCGCGGTGCTCGACGAGATCGACTCTGGGCTCGACATCGACGCGCTCCGCGCTGTCGCCCGTCGCATCGAGGCGGCGACCACCGAGGACAACCTCGGCGTGCTGGCGATCACGCACTACAGCCGGTTGCTGCACGAGCTCAAGCCCGACGTCGTTCACGTGCTGTCCGGCGGCCGCATCGTCGCCACCGGCAGTCCCGAGCTGGCGGCCGAACTCGAAGAGACCGGCTACGGCCCTTACGGCGGCGACCCCGACGACACCCCGGCGGCGCCCGAGCTCTAAGGCGGGGGCGGCGGCGTGCTGGAGGTCGTCGTGTTGTTGTTGAACGGGAAGCCCATCGTCGTCGGCGGGCTCGTCGTGGTGGTCTCCGGCACCGAACTGGGTGGCGCGCCGTTGGGCGCCGGCTCGTTGAACGGGACCGGCGCGGCCTTGCCGTTCAGCACGTAGACCGGCGTGTCCTTCGGTAGGTGCGACGGCAGCCACTCGGCAGCGGAGAGCGGTACGCGCACGCAGCCGTGGGACGCCGGGTAGGTCGGCACCGATGTCGCACCGTGGATCGCGATGCCGCCGTTGAAGAACAGCGGGTTGTACAGCTTGCCCAGGCGACTCGTGTGCCAGCCCTTCACGCGCCACGTGATCCGGAACGACCCGCCGGGCGTCACCGCGTAGGCGCATTCGCCGTCGACGCAGTAGCGCTTGCCACTGCCCGTCGACACCGGGATGATCCGGTAGAGGGCGTCGCCCTCGAACAGGTAGAGGATTTGGCGGGTGATGTCGACCTCGACCCGCTTGGCGCCGCCGCCGGGGACCATGGCGGGCGGTGTCGACGCAATCTTGAGCCGCTCGAACACGTCGTCGGTCGCCCGACCGGTACGGGCCAAGCGTTCGACCTTCTGGAAGGCGATCACGGCGTTGACCGTCATGCTGTCGAAGTAGCCGTCGACCGCGCCGACGTCGTAGTGCATCTCGGCCAGTCGTTGCTCGAGGGTCTGCACCTCTGGACCGCGAGCGCCGCGGCCCAGGCCGGGCAGGGGCGGTGCCGCCTTCGCCGTCGTGGGCGGGATCGTGGTCGCGGTGGTCGTGGTCGTCGACTCAGTGGTGGTTGTGGGCGCCGCCGCGGCGGTCCGCGTCATGCGAGGGTCGTCGTGGCTGCACGCGGTGAGGCCGAGCACGAGCGCGCCGGCCACCGCCACCCATCGTCGAGAGACCGCCGTCCACTTCATTTGGCTGACAAGTATGACGGACGCCGCGCCGCCATCGTTACGATCCCTTCCCTATGCCGGCATCGGTCGACGCGTTCCTTGACATCCTGCTGAGTCCCGATCTCGTGGAGATGGTCGTGCGGTCGACCGGCCCCGACGCGTATGAGGCGCTCGCGGTCGACGGTTCGGTGGCGTTCAACCGCGTCGATGGCGCGCTCACCGTCGACGCTGTTACTGGTCGTAATCCGCTGGCCGATCAGGCCGTCGACCGTTTCGTGGGCGCGGACCTCGAGCAGTCGCACCGTTATCCGGATCGCACGGCGAACAGCTACCCGCACGCGTACGAGGTCGTCGCCCAGGTATTCGACCACCCGTGCGCGCCCGACCTCTGCGTCATCCACACCGCCGGGCACAACTGGGAGGACCAGGGTGGCCACCGAGGCGAGCACGGATCGCTCGACGTCGTGCAGGCGCGGGCGCCGTTCATCATCGCCGGCCGCGGCGTGCAGCGGCTGGGCTTCGTCGACCGGGCCTGCCGCTTGATCGACGTGGCGCCGACGATCGCCGAGCTGCTCGGTGCCGGTCCCATGCTGGGCGCCGACGGCGTGCCGCGCCTCGACGTGCTCGACGACGGCACGCGGCCGGATCACGTCGTTGGCTTCCTGTTCGACGGCGCCAACCCGAACGTGTTGTACGCCATGGCCGAGGCGGGCGACGCGCCCAATGTGGCCCGGCTCATCGAGATGGGAACCGCCTTTCGTTACGGCGCGATGAGCTCGTTGCCGACGGTCACCTTGGCGAACCACACCGCGATCCTCACGGGCGCCCATCCCGGCCATCACGGCATCCTCCACAACGCGTGGTACGACCGGGCGCGCCGCGAGCAGGTCATCACCAACTCGCCCGCAACGTGGGCCGGCGCGCGCGATTGGTTGTGGCCCACGGTCAATACACTCCACGAGGCCGTCCTCGGTTCCCGCGACGACGCGTTCAGCGCGTCGGTCAACGAGCCGACCGACCGCGGGGCGAGCTGGTCGACGTTCGACGAGATCCGGTCCGGCTCGTATCAGCGCCCGGACTTGCCGCCCGAGTTGCCCAACGCGACCGAGCGGTTCGTACGTCCGGTCAAGGAGTACCGGTGGTCGTCGAAGGTCGATCACATCGGAATGGAGCACGCGGTGCGGCTCGTGAGCGGTGACGCCATGCCCACGTTTCTGTGGGTCAACTTCACGCTGACCGATGCCGCGTTCCACGAGGGCGGGCCCCATTCGGAGATCGCCGCCGCGTCGGTACGCGACACCGACGCCCGCCTGGGCCGCATCCTCGACGCCGTCGACGCCGCCGGTCGTATGGACCGCACCGCGTTCGTGCTCGTGGCCGATCACGGCATGGAGGAGACCAACCCGGCGTGCACCGGTGACTGGGGCGTGGCCCTACGTGACGCGGGGCTCCGGTTCCGGGACGAGGCCTACGGGTTCCTCTATCTGGATGGGTGAGATCGCGTCGGGACCCACGTCGCCGAGATCGGCGAACAGGTGCGGGCGCTTGGTCCAGATGTAAGCGAGCACCGCGAGCATGAGGCCGCACGCGACCGCAGTTGTGTGGCCGAGGCCGACGCGGTCGCCGAACCAGCCCTGGATCACACCGCCGATCGGGAACAGCCCGCCGAGGGACACGAGGAAGATCGACAGCACGCGACCGCGCACCTCGGCCGGCGCGCGCAGCTGCACCGTCGTCTGGAGCCCGGCCAGGATGCCGATGTACAGCGAGCCGACGACGGCGAGGGCGACGGCGGCCGTCGCCACGTTGGGCGCGTAGCCGTAGAACACGAGCGCGATCGGCGTGGCGACCAGGTCGAACAACAGCAGGTTGCGCCGGCTGTAGCGGTGCGCCAGTTCGGCGACGACGAGGGCGCCGATCACCGCGCCAATGCCCTGCGCGGTCGTGAGGACGCCCGTCGCTCGGGCCACGGCCTTGTCGGTGCCGTCGGTCAGCTCGAGGGCGCGCGCCGAAATCAGCGCGATGAAGGGGGCGGCGAGGAAGGCGGCGATGGCCATGAGCATGATCGCCGACCGGCAGCCCGGTTCCGCGTTGGCGGCGCGCGCGCCGTCGGCGATGCGGCGCCAGATCCGCTCGACGACAGGCGGCGGGCGGTGCGGCACGCGCACGAGCAACATGGCGATGATCACCGCGCCGAACGACAGCGCGTTGAGTGCGAACGCCCACTGATACCCCCACAGCGCGATCGTCCCGGCGGCCAGTGTCGGTCCGATCACGCGTCCGAGGTTCCATTGCGCGGCGGTGAGCGACGCGGCCGCGAGTAGATCTTCGTGCGGCACGAGGTCGGGCAGCAGCGCCTGGTTGAACGGCAGCCGCAGCGCGACGAGTGACCCGCCCACCGCGACGATCCCGGTGACCAGGCCCGGCGTGGCCCGGCCGCTGACAACGAGGATCGCCAGCGCGGTGGCGACGGCTGCTTCGCAGATGGTGGCGACGATCAGGAAGATGCGCCGGTTGAGCCGGTCGGCCAGCGCGCCGCCGATGGGCGACAGGATCCCCTGCGGGAGGAAGCCGGCGACGAAGGCCAACGCGGCCCACGCGCGCTGGTGCGTCGTCGCCGCGACGTAGGAGCCGACCGCCACCGTCTGCATCCACGAGCCGGTGTTCGAGATCATCCCCGACGTCCACACCAGCGCGTAGTCGCGGTGGCGCAGTGGACGCAGCGAGGCGGGCATCACGTCATTCTGGAGGCAATAGCTCGCCTATTAGGCGAGCTATTGCCTCGAGAACGCGCTCCTCTCGGCGATGAGGGCGCGGTAGCGCATGAGCTGACGAGGCATCGAGAAGGCGAGGGCGCCGACGAGGCGGCCGTCGCGTCCGAAGCCGGCGACGAACTTGCGATCGGCGATCGATCCTTCGAAGACCTCGAAGTCGTCGGTGGGCGCGGCGACGCCGACGAACTGGATCTTTACGTCGTACTGGTCGGACCAGAAGTAGGGGACCGGCGCGAACGGCTCGCGGGCGCCGAGCAACGAGTGGGCGGCGACCTCGGCCTGCTCGGCCGCGTTGGTCCAGTGCTCGACGCGCATGAGCTCACCGTCGAACAGCGCGTTGGGCCACCGGGCGATGTCGCCGGCGGCCACCACCCGATCGTCGCCGCCGAGGGCGCGGCACGTCTCGTCGCACACGACGCCGTTGTCGAGGGTCAGGCCCGAGGCTTCGAGCCACGCGGTGTTGGGCGTGACGCCGATACCGACCACGACAATGTCGGCGTCCAGGGCGGCCGCACTCGTCACGGAGTCGCCGAAGCGCAACGTCACGCCTTGCTCGGCGTGGATCGCGGCCAGCGCGTCGCCGATCGGTTCGGGGAACACGCGAGCGAGGGGCCGGGGGAGGACCTCGACGATCGTGACGTCGCAGCCGAGTTCGGCGGCGGTCGACGCCACCTCGGAGCCGATGAATCCGGCGCCGATCACGGTGACCTTGGCGCCCGGCGTGAGCGAGGCCTGGAGCCGGCGCGAGTCGTCCAGCGTCCGGAGCAGGAGCGCGTCCTCGAAACCCGGCAATGTCCGCGGCGACGCGCCGGTCGCCAGCACCAGCCCGTCGTAGGCGAGCGTGCCGCCGTCGGCGAGGGTCAGGGCGCGTGCGGCGACGTCGAGCGCGACCGCGGCGACACCCAGACGGAGGTCGGCGTCGAAGCCGTCTTCGATCCGCAGCCACACCTTGTCCATGTCCCACTTGCCGGACAGGTACTGCTTCGAGAGCGGCGGCCGGTCGTACGGCGGGTGCGATTCGTCGCCGAGGAGGATCAGGTCACCGGTGAACCCGTCACGGCGCAAGGTCTCGGCGGCGCGCAGGCCGGCCAGCCCGGCGCCGACGACGACGATGCGGTCCACTCGCGCGGGTTACGCGGATGCGGCTTCGTCGAGGCCCTGGGCGAGGGTGTTCCAGGAGAGGGTCGCGCACTTGATGCGCACCGGGAACTTCACGACGCCTTGCAGCGCGGCGAGGTCGCCGAGCTTGATTTCGGGATCGACGGGCTCGGGCTCGCCGTCGTCGCCTTCGAGGCGCGACTCGTGGATCGACATCATCCCCTTGAAGGCCCGGATGAGAGCGCGGGCCTCTTCGACGGTCTTGCCCTTCACGGCGGCCGACATCATCGAGGCCGAGGACTGCGAGATGGAGCAGCCCTGGCCCGTGATCTTGACGTCGACGACCTGATCGCCTTCGACGAGGAGGTAGACGACGATCTCGTCGCCGCACAGCGGGTTGAAGCCCTCGACGCGCTGGGCGGGCGGCGCGGGGAGCTCACCGCGGTTTCGCGGGTTGCGATAGTGATCGAGGATGATCTCGCGGTAGAGGTCCTCAAGTCCGGGCATGGCGGTGGAACCCTACTTTCGTGTGTCGCCGAGGAAGAACTCGCCGGTGTGGGCGAGGGCGTCGGCGAGCGAGTCGATGTCGGCCTCGTCGTTGTAGATGTAGAACGAAGCGCGCGCGGTGGCGCCGACGCCCAGGCGCCGCATCAGCGGCTTGGCGCAGTGGTGGCCGGCTCGTACGCAGACCGCCCGCTCGTCGAGCACCTGGCTGATGTCGTGCGGGTGGATCCCCTTGTACGAGAACGAGATCACGCCGCCTCGGTCGTCGGGGCTGGCCGGGCCGTACAGCGTCAGCTCGTCGCCCAACCGGTCGGGTAGGGCGCGCAGCGCGTAGGCGGTGAGCTCGCGCTCGTGCGCCCGCACGCGGTCCATGCCGAGGTCGGTGAGGTAGTCGACGGCGGCGCCCAGGCCGATGATCTCGGCGATCGGCGGCGTGCCCGCTTCGAATTTCCACGGCAACTCGGTGGGGGTGAAGCCGTCGATGCGGACGTCGCTGATCATCTCGCCGCCCCCGAGGAACGGCGGCATGGCCTCGAGCAGTTCGGCCCGGCCCCACAGGCAACCGATGCCGGTTGGGCCGAGCATCTTGTGGCCGGTGAAGCCGACGAAGTCGGCGCCAAGGGCGGCCACGTCGGTCGTGTTGTGCGGGACGTACTGCGCGGCGTCGACCAGCACGACGGCGCCGGCGGCATGCGCCGCGTCAGCGATTCGCCGCACCGGGTTCAGCGTGCCGAGGACGTTGGACATGGCGGCGACGCCGACCAGCTTGACGCCTTCAACCATCCGGGCCAGATCAGTCAGATCCAGTTGGTAGTCGTCGTCGAAGTCGAGCCAGCGCAGTTCGATGCCGCGCTCGTCGCGCAGCATGAGCCAGGGCACGACGTTGGCGTGGTGCTCCATCATCGTGAGCAGAACGGCGTCGCCCTCGCGCAGGTTGTGCCGGCCCCACGAGTAGGCGACGAGGTTGATCATCTCGGTGACGTTCTTGCCGAAGAGGATCTCGCGCGCCGCGCCAGCGCCGACAAACCGGGCGACCTTGGCGCGGGCGTCTTCCATGCGCGCCGTGGCCTCCTCGGCGATGGCGTACACGCCGCGGTGCACGTTGGCGTACGTCGTCTCGTACACCTCGTTCATTACATCGAGAACCGCTTGCGGCTTCTGCGATGACGACGCCGAGTCGAGATACACGAGCCGGCGGCCGTGGACCTCGACGTCGAGGATCGGGAAGTCCTTCTTGACGGCGGCGACGTCGAACGTCATGGGGGCACTCACGCTTCTGGGCGGCTCGGCCGCCATGCGTCGTAGCCGTCGACCTCGAGACGCTTGGCCAGCTCGGGCCCGCCGCTGTCGACGATGCGGCCGTCGATGAGGATGTGCACGCGATCGGGCTTCAGCTCGTCGAGGATTCGTTGGTAGTGCGTGATGAGCAACACGCCGAGTTCGGGTCGGGTGCGCTGCACCTCGCGCACGCCGTTGGCCACCACGCGGAGAGCGTCGATGTCGAGGCCGGAGTCGGTCTCGTCGAGAATCGCGACTTCGGGCTCGAGGATCGCCATCTGGAGCACCTCGTTGCGCTTCTTCTCGCCACCCGAGAAACCTTCGTTGAGATAGCGGTCGCCGAAGCTCGGGTCCATGCCGAGGCGTTCCATCCACTCCATGATCGTGAGCCGGAGTTCGAGCACCGACAGGTCGATGCCCTTGCGCGCCGAGAGCGCCTGGCGGAGGAACTGCACGACGGGGACGCCGGGGATCTCCTCGGGATATTGGAACGCGAGGAAGATGCCGGCTTTGCCGCGGATGTCGGTGGGCCAGTCGGTGATGTCCTCACCCTTGAACAGGATGCGGCCCTTGGTGATTTCGTAGTCGGGGCTGGCGAGGAGCGTGTTGGCCAGCGTGGACTTGCCCGAACCGTTCGGACCCATGAGCGCGTGCACTTCGCCCTCGCCGACGACGAGATCGATGCCCTTCAAAATGGGCGCGCCATCCACGGCGACGTGGAGGTCTTCGATCTGGAACAGTGGCGTTCCCACGGGCCAAGTCTATTTCCCCTACGGCGGTAGGGGAAATGTGCGGACACAAGGGGGTAGACGCATGCAACGCGGCTTTCCGGACTCGATGAGCGGGATCACGCCGGCCTGGCTTTCCGACGTCCTCGGGGCGTCGGTTCGTTCGATCGAGGCGCAGACGATCGGCGAGGGCGTCGGTATCCTCGGCGAGCTGGCCCGGCTCACGATCGACTACGACGACGGGGCCTCGGGCCCACGGTCGGTCGTCGCCAAGATCCAGTCGCCCTACGCCGAGAACCGGGCGGTGGCCACGCACTTTCGCTTCTACGAGCGCGAGGTGCGCTTCTATCAAGAGCTGGCGACGAGCGCGGCCGCGGGTATCGGCCTGCCGACGTGCCACTTCGCCGACATCGATCTCGAACAGGCCGAGTTCGTGTTGATCCTCGAGGACCTGGGTGACGGGCGTTTCGGCGATCAAGTCGCCGGGCTCGACTTGGCGGACGCTCGCGTCGCCCTCGAGGGATTGGCCGGGTTCCATGCGACCTTCTGGGGTGATCCCAAGCTCGAGAAGCTCGAGTGGCTGCTTCCGGTCAGCCACCCGATCAACAAGTCGGCCCAGGACCGGTATCAAGCGTTGTGGCCGCTGTTCATCGAGCGCTTCGGGCACCTGTTGTCCGACGAGGCGCGGGCCGTCGGCGAGCGGATGGGCGACCAGTTCCATGGCGTGCTCGACCGTCTGGTCGCGCCGCCGTTGACCGCCGGCCACGGCGACTTCCGCGGCGACAACCTCGTGTTCGATCGCCCGGGTCATCCCGGCGTCTCGGTGTGCGACTTCCAAATCGTCGGCCAGGGTCACGGGGGCGCGTTCGACGTGGCCTACTTCATCGGCGGCAGCCTCGACGACGAGGTGCGCCGCGGCCATCTCGACTCGCTGCTCCGGGAGTACCACGAGAGCCTGTGCCGTCGCGGCGTCACCGGGTACGACTACGACGCACTCGTCTCCGACATGCGGCTCGGCGCGCTGATTTGTCTGCTCTATCCCGTCAACGCCGCCGACCTCGATCTGGCCAACGAACGCGGTGTCCGCCTCATGGAACGGATGACGCACGGGTACTTCGGGCTGGCCCTTGATTTGGAGGCGGTCTCTGCGCTGTAAGTTCCGCGTGACATGACCGACCCGTGGAACTTCGAGGGCGAGAGCACGTCGCTGACCCAGGTCGGCGGCACGCTCACCCTCGTCGAGGGTTCGTCGTTCTGCATCTCGGGCCGCTCCGGCGACATGACGTTGGGTTCGCCCCACGGTCTCTTCTTCCAGGACACCCGTTTCCTGTCGCGTTTCCAACTCGAGGTCAACGAGTTGCCGCCCGAGCCGCTGGCCGCCGCCATCACCGAGCCATTCAGCGCGGTCATTGCGGCGCGCACCAAGCCCTCACCGGGCAAGGCGGACAGTCACTTGATGCTGTTCCGCAGCCGCTGGATCGGGCGGGGGATGCGCGAGGACATCGAAGTCCGCAACTTCGGCGACGAGCCGGCGTACTGCTCGCTCTCGATCACCGTCGACGCCGACTTCGCCAACCTGTTCGAGGTCAAGGAGGGACGGGCGACGGCGCCGGGCGACCGCAACGTCGAAGCGAGTGCGCACGCCATGACCTTCCGCGTGCAACGGGGCACGGTTCGGCGCGGGGTCCATCTCGAGTTCGGCGAGGGCGCGATCATCGCCGGCGACCGCATCACCTTCGAAGTGATCGTCCCCGCCCACGGCCGTTGGGCGACGTGCGTGCAGGTGTCGCCCATCATCGACGAGACGCCGATCGAGCCGCGCTACAAGTGCGGCGAGCCGGTCGACCGATCGACGCCGGCGCAGCGTCTCGACCGGTGGCGCCAACAGATACCGATCCTCGAGACCGATCACGAGGCCCTCCGCGAGGTCGTTGTCCGCAGCGCCGAGGATCTCGGCGCGCTCCGCATCTTCGATCCCGACCATCCCGAGCGGGCCGTCATCGCCGCCGGCGCGCCGTGGTTCATGACGTTGTTCGGCCGCGACTCGTTGATCACGTCGTGGTTCGCGCTCATCGTCGACCCCGACCTCGCCCTCGGCGTCTTGCAGACCCTGGCCCGGTTCCAGGGCGACAAGGTCGATCCGCGCAACGACGAGGAGCCCGGCCGCATCCTGCACGAGATGCGCTTCGGCGAGTCGGCCACGCTGTCGCTTGGGAGCGGGCGCATTTACTACGGCACCGCCGACGCCACGCCGCTGTTCGTCATGCTGCTCGGCGAGCTGCGCCGCTGGGGGCTGGCGCGCGAGGCAGTCGACCAGTTGTTGCCGCATGCCGACCGCGCCCTCGAGTGGATCGAGAAGTTCGGCGACCGCGACCAGGACGGCTACGTCGAGTACCAACGGTCGTCCGACCGCGGCCTGCAGAACCAGGGGTGGAAGGACTCGTGGGACGGCATCCGCTTCGCTAACGGTGACATCCCGCGCGCGCCGATCGCGCTGTGCGAAGTGCAGGCCTATACCTACTCGGCGTACCTGGCCCGGCTGCACTTCGCGACCGAAGTCGGTGACATGCAGACCGCCGCCCTCTACCGCGACAAGGCGGCCGAGCTGAAGCGGCGGTTCAACGACGACTTCTGGCTGCCGGACAAGGGGTGGTTTGCGGTCGGGCTCGACAGCGACAAGCGGCCGATCGACTCGCTCACCTCCAACATGGGCCATCTGCTGTGGGCCGGCATCGTCGAGCCCGAGCTGGCGGCGGAAGTTGCGGACCGTCTCGTGAGCCCCGAACTCTTTACCGGTTGGGGCATCCGCACGCTCGGCCGCAACATGGGCGGCTACAACCCGATCAGCTACCACTGCGGATCGGTGTGGCCGCACGACAACGCCATCGCCGCCGCCGGGCTCATGCGGTACGGGTTCGTCGAGCAGGCCCAGCAAGTCATGATGGCGATGATCGACGCGTCGATGAGCCAGGGCGCGCGGCTGCCGGAGTTGTTCGCCGGCCTCGACCGCCACGAGTTCCCGACGGTCGTGAGTTATCCGACGTCGTGCTCGCCACAGGCTTGGTCGGCCGCCGCGCCGCTCATGTTCCTCCGCACGATGCTGCGCTTCGACCCGTGGATCCCCTACGGCAAGCTCTGGCTCTCGCCCGCGCTGCCTGAGCAGATCCAGGAGCTCCGCCTCGAGCGCATCCCCCTCGCCGGCGGCCGCGTCACCGTCGAGGTCAGCAACGGCAACGTCAAGTGCGAAGGCCTCCCCTCCGACCTCGAACTCATCACTCTCCCGCGCGACCCGCTGACCGCGAGTTAGCGGCGTCGGGCCACGAACTGTCAAGTTGGCGGTTCGAGTCCGCCCCAGCACCGTGTCGGCGGGGGGTTGCGTGACAAACAAGCGCATCGTCTTCACCTGATGTTCGCAACGGTCCATGCAGAGCCCGCCTGCGCGGCACTATCAGTGTGCCGCTGGACTGCTCGTACAGGCCCGGTGACGAACCCGGTGGTTGGCCGCGTCCTCGCCCATCCGCATCGGCGGCTCTGTCATGTGCGGAGGATGGATCCTCGCGGTGCTTGCGGTGGGCGTCTACCGTGTGGCGATGGGCGAACAGCCGTTCGAAGGTATCTCGTCTGACGCAAATCGCGCGCTCCGAGACGTGGATCGCTGGTTGCGCACGCAGCCGCACCCAACAGACGTTGTCGGTGCTCTAAATGCGGTACGTGTCGCGCACAGAGCCGCGGCCGCAGCGGAGGGCGAGCTCATCGTTTACTACCTGCGATCAGCGGGTCTCGAGGACGACGCCGAGCTCCCAGCGGAGTTGCGCGACGCGGCGGACATCATCAACGAGTAGGTGACATGGCAGGAGGCGTTTGATGAGGTGGTCCTGCAACGTCTGCGTGACGACGCTGCGTCGATAGAGATCTGGCAGCAGGCGAGGCGGGGCAACTTCGATCCGATGAATGCAGTTGCGGGTCACGGCCAACTCGCCGAACGAGGTTCCTGGCGCAACGCATGGTGGGGCGCGTTTCGCTACCAGCGCTACCACGCGGACGCGCTTCTCGACGCGCTCGAGGATCGATATGACGCGAAGGTCGATCGCGTCTTCTTCGACCTGGGCTGTGGTGCGGGCACCGTTGCGGTCGCGATTGACGAACATCTCCGCCGAACCGGCTCGTCGATCAGGATGTCGTACGTGGGGTTTGACCACAACCGGCACGCCATCTCACTCGCCGGCAAGATGCTCGCCACCCCTTCCTATGGTCATGTCGAGCCCGTGCTGACCACGACCAGTCTGGGCGAGGCTGTCGATGGGTGTCTTGTGCTCCGGCGTGAGGGCATGCGGCCCTTCGTCACGCTCAGTTATCTGCTCCGCCAAGACTCGGTGGATTCGACCGCGGTGGAGGCCTTTGCGTCGGCGGTCGCGGAGGTCGTAGCTGATGCCGCTCCGCACATGGTCCCGCTTGTGATCATGGACCTCGCCCTCCCGGCGACCCAGAATCTCGATCTCCTGTGCGACCGGCTGTCGGCGAGTGTCGCGATCGAAGGGTCGCGAGTTCCACGCACGCTGGCGGTTCCTCGTCGATTTCCGAACCTGTACCCTGACCAAGAGGGCTGGTTCCAGGTCCGTTCACCTCGGCCCACGATTCATGGCTGGACTCTCAAGATGACGGCACGATGACCGATTCGCCTCAGCTGCCATTCGCGGACCTGTATGACAGGGCCGAAGCCCCGGTGCCCGGGCTTGTCTATCGAGCCGACTTCATCACGGAGCGGACGGAGCGCGATCTCGTGGAGCACATTGATGGCGAGGTCTGGATGGATGGCATGTCGCGCCGGGTCCAGCACTATGGCTGGCGGTACGACTACAAAGCACGGCGCGTCACGCCCGAGCAGTACCTCGGTCCCCTGCCGGCATGGCTTGACTCCGTAGGTCGCCGTATCGCCGAGCTCGGGCTCATGAGCGTTCCGGACCAAGTCATCGTGAACGAGTACGAGCCGGGACAAGGCATAGCAGCACACACCGACTGCATCCCCTGCTTTGGTCCGACCGTGGCGATGGTCAGCCTCGCAGGCGATGTTCAGATGGATTTTGAGTCACCCGACGGCGATGTTGTTCCTCGGCTGCTTCGCCAGCGAAGCCTGGTCGCGCTGAGCGGACCGGCGCGCAGCTCGTGGAAGCACCGGATCGCGAAACGGCGCGTCGATCCGCTCTATGGCACACATCGGCACCGGCGCATCTCACTCACATTTCGTACCGTGGTCCTGGGTCAGACGTAATCGGTCCCATGGTCATGAGTCCGCGCGAGGACTGATCGCGACATGCGATCAGGCAGGCTTTTGGTCGACGAGGCACGCGGCGAGTGACTCCAGAGCTGGTGTGACAACTCGTCGACGCCGCCGCGACAGTCCGGGGCTACCCTGCGCCCGTGTCGTCCGGGGCGCTATCACCGATCAACCGCGGGCTCGCCCGCGTCGCAAGACGAGCCGACCAGAAGTCGGACGAACATCTTCGGAGGACGTTCGTTGACTCTGGAGTGACCGCCGCCCTCGAGATCGAGGATCATCAGGTGCTGTTCGGACGGCGCGGCACGGGTAAGACGCATGCGTTCCGCTACATCCAGGGCGAAATCGAGGGCGCCGGCGGTGTCGCGATCTACATAGATCTTCGGACAGTTGGGAGTCCCGAGGGTCTCTTCGGGGGCGGTGAACTGCCGATCACCGAGCGCACAGCGCGTCTCTTGGTCGACCTTCTGGGACAAGTCCACGAAGCGATCCTTGGCGCAATCCTGGACGACGACGAGCTGCTCGGTAACGCGGCGCTGGTGAACGGACTCGACGCCTTGGTCGACGGCATCACGGAGCTGCGGGTCGACGTAACTGAGGTCGAGCGCGAGAAGACCGATACGGCAACCGCGACCGCGGCTAGCGGGCTGTCCGTCGAGCTGAGCGTGAAGCCCTCGGCGAAGCTCGAGTTGCGATCGGACGAGACCGCAGCGGCGTCCAATGTCCGACGCGAACTCAGGAAGGGTCCCGAGCGCCTTCAGATCAGTTTCGGCGCCGTGGCCGATGCCCTCAGGGTTATCTCCGCCGAACTTCGTGGTCGGCGCTTGTGGCTTCTCATCGATTAGTGGAGCAGCGTCCCGCCCGCGATCCAGCCTTTGCTGGGGGAGTTTCTCGTCCGATGTGTGTTTCCGCTAGCGGGCGTAACGGTAAAACTCGCAGCGATCGAGCAGCAGTCCGTGTTCCGAGCTGCGCTTGACGACGGCAACGTCATTGGCATTGAACTTGGCGCCGACGTGACAGCGAACGTCAACCTTGACGACTTCATGGTGTTCGAACAGAACGAAGATCGAGCACGGGTGTTCTTCCGCGACCTGCTTACCGCTCACCTGATGTCGGACGACCTTCCCGCAGCCGTAGTAAACCGACCGGGCGGCCTTATCGCGAACGGCTTTCGGGACCGGCGCGCGTTCGACGAACTCGTTCGAGCAAGCGAGGGCGTCCCGCGAGATGCGATCAACGTCGCCTCGAAGGCCGCCATGCGAGCTAGCGACCAGAAGATCGCCGTGGAAGACGTGCGAGTAGCAGCCCAGAGCTGGTTCACGTCAGATAAGGAGGCTGCGCTCCGCAGCAGAGACGACGCGACACGGTTGCTCCGGTGGGTCATCGATCAGGTGATTCGTGGCAAACGGTCGCGTGGCTTTTTGGTGAATCAGGATCAGGCACGCGACCCCCTCCTGCTCACGTTGTTTGACGCGCGCGTCCTACACGTCGTGCGGCGCGGCTACTCAGCTCAGGACCGCCCAGGTGAACGGTTCGACGTCTGGGTCATCGACTACGGGGCGTATGTCGACCTCATTTCGACAAAGTTCGAGCCCCAGGGGCTGCTGCCTGCCGGGACAGACGATGACCCACACTGGGTTGATGTCCCAAGCCAGGACCTACGCGCGATCAGGAGGGCAATCCTCGATCTCGACCGCTTCCGCGCGGAGCAGGTGACCTGAGCGGTGTGCCGGGCGTTGTCCCGGCGCGAACGGGAGTCCACCGACTGCTGCGCGATCGCTACGCCATGTTCGGCATCTGACCTGGGCTCAGGGGTGTGGACGAGCTGGCGCTACGTTACGAACGCGATGCGTAGCACGACCTGTACGGCGCCCTCGACTCGAACCTTGATCGCCGTCAGGCGGGCGGAGTCAAACCGGCCGGCATCGCCATGAGTTCCGCTGTTGCGTTCAGCGAACAAGCCGAGAACGTTCTCTAGATCTGCCTCGATGAACTCCTCGAGGGCCCGCTCGTATCCCCGCGTCGGTTAGGCAATGACGAATCCGGGCCTGACGCCACACGGAGCCATTCGCCGTTAGAACGGCATCCGGATCGGCGGCGAGAACCTCGGAATCCGGGCGCCACGGCCTCGAGCAGCGATGTGAGTAGCTCGCGAGTCCTCGTACAGAAATGGCGGGATGCGTCCGGGTTGTCACGATTCAAACGACAACAGCGTTCCCCGTTAGCGAGCATCGAGGTTACGGCTGAACCCGCGGCCGTAGCAACGCCTGTCCAGAGTCAGTTGTTGTCGAGTTCGGCGAGGACTTCGGCGGTGTGTTGGCCGTGGGCGGGGACGGGCTTGGCCTGGGCGGGGGCGACGCTGAAGTCGATGGGGCTAGCGACTGACGTGTGGGCGCCGGTCTCGACCCCGGCGGGTACCTCGACGTAGGCGCCGGCCGCGAGGGCTTGTGGGTCGACCAGGACTTCGGACGCGGTCTGGACCGGCGCCCACCACACGTCGTGCTCGTCGAAGATCGCGGTCCACTCGTCGCGCGTGTGCGTGAGGAAGATCGCGTCAAGGGCGGCGACGCAATCGACCGCGTGCTTGCGGCGGCCGCGAGGGTCGGCGAAGCGCTCGTCGAGCAATGACGGCGGGTCGCCCAACGCCTTCATGAGGTTGGGCCAGTGGCGCTCGGCTTCGAGACCGAGCAGCCAGAACCACTTGTCGTCGCCGGCGCGGTAGCTGTTGACCATCGGGTTGGCGGCTTCGGACCGCGGCTGTGACGTCGCCAGCTTGTCGAACCGCAACTGGATGCCCAGTTCCCAGCCGATGCAGTAGATGCCGGCGCGCAGCAGCGACGTGGCGACGAGTTGTCCCTTGCCGGTGCGGTCCCGGTAGAGGAGCCCGGCGAGGATGCCGGCCAGCGCGGTCATCGACGTGATGTGGTCGCCCATGCCGGCGCGCACGCCGACCGGCTCGTCGTAGACCTCGCCCTGTAGATGGGCGAGCCCGCTGCGCGCGCTGAACGCGCCGACGTCGTAGCCGGGGCGGAGCCGGTCGGGCCCTTCGAGGCCGTAGCCGGTGACGCTGGCGTACACGAGCCGCGGGTACTCGGCCAGCACGGCCTGATGGTCGAGGCCCATGCGCTCGAGCGCATCGGGCCGCAGATTGGTGAGGAACACGTCGGCGGTGGCGAGCAGCTTCTTCAGCGTCTCGAGGTCGTCGGCCACGCGCAGGTCGAGGACGACGCTGCGCTTCCCGCGGTTGTCGAGGTCGAACGGCGGGCTCTCGGGTTGCATGTGACCCGAGCCGACCGCGAACACGCGGCGCATCGGGTCGCCGGCCGGCGTCTCGATCTTGATGACGTCGGCGCCCCAGTCGGCCATGACGCCGCCGGC
>DASRJI010000088.1:0-12131 GCA_035649535.1 Acidimicrobiales bacterium
GCTCGCGAGTACCCGCGGTCGGGCACGCGCCGCCGTCGGCCTGATCGTCGTCGCGTCGTTCGCGCTGGCCGTGTACCCCTTCATCAGCGATCTCAGCAGTGGGACGAAGGCCGGCCAACGGATGCTGCACAGCTTCGCCCCGATGATGACGCGCGCTCAGGTCCGCCAACTCCAAGCCGACTTCGTTGTTCTCGTCACCGCCGACGGCGAACTCGACACCGGCTTCCGAGCCGTCCCGCAGACGGGTCAGCCGGCGGCCGCCGTGAATGCGCTCGTCACCGGCTGGCCGGGCATCTCGTCCGACCTGGCCTCGCTGGTCGGGACCATCAACGACAACATCGGGAACTTCAACGCGCTCGACGACGTTGACACGCTCATGCGCAGTGCCGGTGCCTCAGGTTTGGAGTCCTTTCCCGCGGTGCTGATCGGCCTGGGCATCGTCGGCGCCGGGCTGTCACTGGCGGCCGTCCCGCGCCGCAGGAGGGAGCCATGATGCGCCGCGTCGCGATCGGTGTCGCCCTGATTCTCGCGGCGACCGCCGTCGCCTGTTCGAGCAGCAAGAGCGCCGATAAGGCATCAGCCACCGGTGAGGAGCTCATCGGGTTGTTCCGGCTGACACCAGGGGCCGGGAACAGCGCGGCGGTCACCGGCACGTGGTTCCGCATGTTGCAGCCGGGCGGCAAGGCCACGTCGGGGCCATACATGATCAACGCCGACTCGCCGGCCGACGGCGGCCAGACCACGCTGCTCGAGCCGGGTAGCTCCGGCGGGCTGCGCACCGGGGGGTACCAGTCGCAGCCTTCGCCTCCGTTCGACGGCGGCGGTAACTCGCTGGCCGATGCCATCACCAAGCCGACCAAGTTCTTCGGGGTCAAGTTCAGCATCTCGACCAACGAGACGGACCTGCAGACCAAGACGAAGGTCGCGCCGCCGACGATCCTCCTCGAGAACGGTCACCTCAGCGCCGACCTGTCGTCGTGGGCGGCGTCGTGGAACAACCAGAACTTCAACCAGGGTGCGCCGAAGCCGGTCCAGAGCACGCAGGCCGAGGCGCCCGGCCAGAAGCAGGCCCAACGCGCGTGGGACTGGGTGTCGCAGAAGTGGCTCGAGGCGGCGCCCCGATCCACAGTCACCGGTGGAGGCGCGACCGGCACGTATGACGCCAAGACCGGCGCGTTCGTGCTCGAGTGGACGAGCCATATCGACGGCGGTCCCTTCAACGGGTTCACCGGGCTGTGGCACCTCGAGGGAATCTTCGAGGCGTCCGGACGCGCGCCGGCGGGCGCGTAGCGTGGGCGAGGCGAGGGCAGACAGCCGCACCGCTGCTGCCATCGTCGTCGAGGAGGCCACCAAGGTCATCGACGGCGTCACGGTCCTCGATCGCGTCTCGTTCACCGCCCATCCCGGACGCGTCACCGCCTTCATGGGCCCCAACGGCGCGGGCAAGACCACAACGCTGCGCGTCATCCTCGGCATCGATCACCTGACGTCCGGCCGGGCGACAATCGGCGGGAGGCCGTTTTCCGAACACCCGCGGCCGATGGAGATCGCTGGCGCGTTGTTGACACCTGACGCCGCGCACCCGCGTCGCACCGCACGCGGCCACCTGCGCGTTCTCGCCGCCAGCAACGGCCTGCCCGGCGCGTCGGTGGACGATGCCCTCGACCTGGCCGGCATCGCGGGAATCGCTGATCTACCCGTCGGCCAGATGTCACTCGGGATGCGGCAGCGACTTGGCCTGGCCACGGCGTTGATCGGCGACCCGGCTGTCCTCATTCTCGACGAGCCGCACAACGGGCTCGACGCCGGCGCCATCCGGTGGCTCCGTGTCATCTTGCGCACGCTGGCCGACGGGGGCCGAACGGTCCTGCTCTCGAGCCATTTGATGGCGGAGATAGAGCAGTTCTGCGACGACGTCGTCGTCATCGACGAAGGACGCGTTCGCATGGCCGGCCCCCTCGGCCACTTCGTCGGTGGTCCGAGCCGGTCGTTGGAGCAGCGCTATTTCGACATGGTGGAGGGGCCATGACCGCGGCGCTGCGGGCCGAGGTGCTGAAGATCGTGACCGTACGCGGGCAAGTCATCGGCGCGGCCCTGGCGACGCTGGCCCTGCCGCTCGTGTCGCTTCTCGTGGCCACGACCGGCGGCGTGGGTTCGGGCGACACGGTCACGAGCGGGGCGGCGACCGGCGCCATCGCCGGCCTGCTCGCATTCGGCGTGTGGGCGGCGACACTGGCGGCGGGCGAGTACGCGCAGCAGACGATCGTGGTGAGCTTGACGGCGGTGCCGCGCCGTTCGGTGTTCTACGGCGCCAAGGTGGCGGCGATCAGTGGCGTAGCCGCGGTGGGCGCGGTCATCTCGGCGATGGCTGCGTGGCTGATGGTGTGGGCCGTCCTTCCCGCCGGCGCGCACGACCTTGGCGATCCCGCCGCGCTCATCGGGGTGGTGGCCGCGGTCGCCGCGGTGACGGTGATCGGCGTGGCCGTGGGTTTGATGACCCGGTCACCGGCGGCGTCGGCCTCGATTCTGGTTGCCGCCGTGCTGTTCCCCAACGCCAGCGGCGGCCTGCTCGGTGGGCTGGAGCGGTGGGTGGTCGGCGCCAGTCCGGGCACAGTGATCACCCAGGTGGTGGGCGGTGCGCAACTTGCCGACAACCGGATGTTCCCAGGTGGCGCGGGTGCCGCGCTACTCACGATGCTGATGGTGGCCACCGCCGTCGCGCTCGCCGGCGCGGTGACCTTTTTCCGACGCGACGGTTAGAACGCCAACGCGAGAGCCGCCGGGAAGCAGGACGCTCCGGGCAGGCTGGCGAAGGCTGCGACGCCGGGCTTCACCGTGTTGGCGACGGCCGTCTCGCCGTCGAGCACCTGCTGACGATACGGGGCGTAGAGCGGGCTGAGCGCGTCGAAGCCGGCCTGCTGCAAGGGATGCACAACACCAACCAGCGCGCCGACCCCGTCGGCGTTGGCATCGAGTTGTTCGCCGCCGGCGACAATCAGCGGTCCGAACAACGGGAAGCCCGGTTCGAACGCCGGGACCATGGCGAAGGCCTCGGGCGAGAACGGCCCGAAGAGCGGGACAAGTCCGACCAGGTTGGCCAGTCCCGCTTGCTGGGTGGGCACCGCCAATCCGAGCGGGCACGGCGCCAGGCCATTGGTGCTGGGCGGCTCGGTCGGCGCGGCGCTCGGCGCCGGCGCCGCCGGTGCGGGAGCGGCCGCGGTGGCGGTGTTCGTCGGGGCGGGCGTGACATCTGCGGCAGTGGTCGGCACCGCCTCCACGGGTGCGACAGCGGCAACCGACTGCGCGATCCGCGCGCCAAAGGCGGTCGGCACGCCCACCCCGTCGCGACCGGGACGGTACGCGCGGCCCAGCAACGCAAACGTCGCCAGCGCGACGAATGCGATGACGATCACGATCACCGCGACGAGACGGGTGCGGCTGGCGTTCACTTGGCGCCCGTCGACGCGAGCTCGGGGATCCGCAGGCCGACGTTGTTGCACTCTTCGCACACCGACTCGGGGATGATCCCTGCGCGCATCAGGAGCGCGAAGGTCTTGCACCCCAGGCAGTAGCCGGCGAAACCCTCCAGCGACGCGGCGACGATCAGCAGCCCGAGGACGACCTGCGCCGCGAACCAGTGGTGCGTGAGCGCAAGCACGAGCGCGGTGCCGGAGAACGTCATGCCCATACCCTGCGCGAATCGCTTCGGCGGACCGGCGACCAGCTTCTCGTCAAATGGCAGCCGCGGCGTGATCTGCTTGGTGACCAGCTGGCCGAGCGGGCTCAGTTTCGGCCCGGTGAGAACGCGAGCAACGAAGCCATAGAACAGGACCGCGACGAGCCACGTGACTCGGAACGTGACGGCAGTCACGGCCATCGCCACCACGCCGGTCGCGACGAGCCGCGCCGACACCTCGTTGACGGGATTCGGGAAACCGATCACTCTGCGCACGGGTTCCTCCTTCTACTCGGTCGTGCCGTCGGAGGTGGCTCGCTGCGCCGGCAGGAGCAGTGCGAGAGCGGCGCCAACCCCGACTATGGCGGTAACAACAATCAGCCAGGCCGGAGGCTTCCATCCCTTCTCGGAAACCGCCCCGACGACCTTGGCGCTGCGGGGGGCCGCCTCGGCGTTGGTCGACGCGTCGGTTGTCGCGGTAGTCGCCTGGCCGCCCGCGGCTCCGGTTGCCACAACGGCACCGCCTTGTGACGGGCGCCCCACATTCGGAGTCCCCTGCGTCGCCGCGGCCGGGCTCGCGGCCGCGCCGCCGCGGAACGTCCCGGCGAGGTGCCACGAGCCGGTGAACTCGTTGAACGGCCCGCCCACGATCGTGCTCGTCCACTCGAGGAGGAATGCGCCCGTCGTCGCGTTGTAGGTGCCGTGGACAGGCGTCGTGAGCTGGGGTGTCGAACCGTCGGGCTTGGGCGCGCCTTGGTTGAAGTTCTGCTTGTTCCATGTCGCTTCCCACGCCCGCAGGTCGCCGGTCAGCTTGCCCGACGGGTCGACTTGGATCGCGGGAGCGGTCACGTCGACACCACTCTGGCGATCCTTCGGGTCCGTCGAGATGCTGAACTTCACGCCGAAGAAGACGGCAGGAACGACGATGCGCTTGGAGAGGCTGTTGCCCTGCGCGTCGAACGCGGGCGACGGGGCCGGCTGGTACCCGCCAGTCACCAGGCCCCCGTCCGAGCCCGGCGCGAGGAGGGTGTACGTCTTGTCGGCACAGGTCGAGTCGCCGTTGCTCACGAACGGACCGTTGGCGACGGTGCCGCTGGGCTGGACCATGCGGAAGTAGGTGCCTGATGCAGCGCTCGACTGGCACGCGCCCGGTGTTAGGGCGAACGTGCCGACGAGGTTGGTCCCCGCCGCCGTCGCCGGCCCGGCGCCGAGCACGCTGAGCACGAGCAGTGCGAGCGCCGGCGCGGCGCCCACAGCCACGAAAGCGCGTCGGAGACGAGAAGTCCTAGCCATCGGAATGTTGACCATATTAGTCAAGATTTAGACACCGCGTCGCTGCGGGCGAACCCTCGAGGAAATGGCGTACCGAATCGGTACGCCATTTCCTCGAGAGCTAGGCCGACTCGGCGTGGAGCCAGGCGGTTAGATCCGGATCAGCGGCGCGATCCTGCATGAAGAAGGCGTGACCACCCTCGTACCAACGCAGCTCGGCGCTTGGCAGGCGAGCCAGCATCGCGTCCTGGTTCGCGGGTAGTGCGATTCCGTCGTATCGGCCGGCGGCGATGAGCACCGGCATCGTCATCAAGTGCAGGCGATCAACGACGTCGTGGCGGTTGCGGGCGCCGAGTTGCGCCACCTCCCCGGCCGTCGGCGCCGCGTTCTCAAAACCCTCCATGAACGACGTAAGGAGTTCGCGCAGTGCCTCGTCCTCCCGTGTGCGAGTGTCGAGAATCTCGACGCGAACTCGGAGCCGTTCGGCGGCAGCGAGCGACGGCAACTCGTGCAACGGATACGACGCGTAGTCGGCGCCGCCGGGCGACGTGCAGGCGAGCACCACGCGCTCGAACCGCTCGGGTGCGGTGACCGCCGCTTCTTGGGCGACCATGCCGCCGAAGCTCACGCCGATCATGCGGCATCGAGACCAGCCGATGTGATCGAGGAGCGCGACAAGGTCGGCGGCGAAGTCGGCCATCTCCGGCGTGGTGGGGCCTGCCCTCGACCGGCCCAAGCCCCGATGGTCCTACGCGAGAACCTCGCACGACTGGACGAGCGATGTGTCGAACGCGTTGGGCTTACGACGTAGGTCGCTGCCGGAGCCCGACACGTAGACGACGCGTGGGCCGCCGGCCGTGCCACCGAGCTCGTAGTGGATGCTGACGTCGCCCAACTCCGCAACCGGCATGACGCCTACCTAGCATGACGGCCGGGCGCAGGTCTCGAACCGCGCCGACGAATTGGAGGACATGTGAGCAACGAGGCGGTGATCGTCGGGGCGGCGCGCACGCCGATCGGCACGGCGTACAAGGGTTCGCTCGTCGACGTCGACGGCTTCACCCTCGGCGGCCACGTCGTTGTCGAAGCGATCAAACGCTCCGGGGTCGACCCTGGCATCGTCGACGACGTCGTCCTCGCCGAGTCGCTGTACGGCGGTGGCGTGATCGCCCGGTACGCCGCGGTGGCCGCCGGGCTGACGCATGTCCCGGGCGCGGCGCTCAACCGCCACTGCGCATCGGGATTGTCCGCGGTGCAGACGGCGGCCGCGTCGATCATGGCCGGTATGGACGACGTCGTGGTCGCCGGCGGCGTCCAGTCCACCTCGACGGCGCCGCGAACGCCGCGCCGCGTGCCGGGCACCGACGAGGTGGATCAACGGTGGATGTCGCCCAGTCACCCGGGTACGCCCGAGGCGCCGAACATGGACATGACGATCACCGTCGGCTGGAACACCGCGACCAGCGTGGGCATCACCCGCGAGGACATGGACGCGTGGGCGGCGCGCTCGCACAATCGGGCGATCGCCGCCATCGACGACGGACGGTTCGAGGCGCAGATCGCGCCGGTGGAGCTCGAGGCACGCGACGGGACGCGGAGCGTGTTCGCCGTCGACGAGCATCCGCGCCGGGACTCGACGCCCGAGAAGCTCGCCACGCTCGCACCCCTCCATCCCGAGATCCCCGGGTTCGGCATCACCGCCGGCAACAGCTCGGGACTCAACGACGGCGCGGCTGCGCTCGTGATCGCCAACCGCGCCGTCTGCGAGCGCCAGGCCCTGACGCCACTGGCGATCATTCGCTCATGGGCATCGGTTGCGGTCGAGCCGGCGGACACCGGTCTGGCACCGGCTCCCGCGATCGAACGGGCGCTCCGTCGCGCCGGAGTCACCGTCGATGACGTGTCGTTGTGGGAGATCAACGAAGCGTTCGCATCGGTGCCCATTGCCGCGGTACGCGCCCTCGGACTCGACGAGGAGCGCGTGAACACGGTCGGAAGCGGCTGCAGTCTCGGACACCCGATCGCGATGACGGGAACGCGGATGGTGATTTCGCTGATGCACGAGCTCCAGCAGAGTGGGGGCGGCATCGCCGTGGCCGCCATGTGCGCCGGCGGCGGGATGGGCTCCGCGATCGTCGTCGAGGTTGTTCCCTAGCTCGGATGTGTTCGCCTAATCCCCGCGGTGAACGATCTCGGCATTCCGGCGGGCCATCGCTTGCAACGCCGCTATGTCGGGCTGCGCCTTGGTGACGTCGTCGGGCCAGTCGCCGATCACCTCCGCGGCCCACGTCGTCCACTCGAGTACCAGCTTCTCGAAATCGTCGAGGAAGCGGCCGACCAGCACGAGCCACGGCAGCCGCTCGGGGAAGGGCCCTGTCCCGTCGAGATAGGGGCCGGAGATCTCCACGCCCAGCTGCGCCTGCGTGTCGGTCCACTCGCGCAATTCGTCCAGGCGGGCTTGAAGATCGGCCTTGGTGCCGTGCTCGGCGAAGAACACCCGAACGAGGTGTTCGAGGTCGAGCGTGGGGGTCGAGGTCACCGGTGTCTTGACCCATGCCCGCAGCGCCTTCCGGCCCGCCGGCGTGATCGAGTACACGGTGCGCGGGCGCTTGCCGACTGCCTCGTTGCTCGCCTTGGCTAGGCCGTGGGCGACCAGTTTCTTGGGCTCTTCGTAGATCTTCGACCGGGCACGCGGCCAGAACTGGCCAAGGGACCGATCCATCTGCTGCGCCAGCTCGTAGGGCGTCCACGGACGCACACCGAGCAGGCCGAGGATGGCGTACGAGGTGGTCGTCAGGTCTCCGGCCATTGACATCGTCCCTTTGGGAGTATAGGAATAGTCCCTAAGGGACTGTAGCAGGAGCGGTCGAAACAGAGGAGGTTGCATGTCGATGACGATCGCCAACGTTGAGATGGCGGCCGCGTGGGACGGCGGCGAGGGCGACCACTGGACCGAGTTCGCCGATCGCTACGACGCGGCGTCGACGCGGACGTGGACGCGGTTCCTCGACGGCGGGCCCATCCGAGTCGACGATCGCGTGCTCGACATCGGTTGTGGGACGGGGCAGTCGACTCGAGACGCAGCCCGGCTCGCATCGTCGGGCGCGGCGGTGGGCGTCGACCTTTCGGCCCGCATGCTCGACGACGCGCGGCGCCGGTCGGCGGCCGAGGGCCTGACCAACGTGGAATTCGTCCAGGCCGATGCCCAGGTCCACCGGTTCGATGCCGGCTCCTTCGATGTCGTCATCAGTCGCTTCGGCGCCATGTTCTTCGTCGACCGCGTCGCTGCCTTCGCCAACTTCGCCAGCGCGCTGAAGCCGGGCGGCCGACTCGCGGTTCTCGCCTGGCGCGGGCTCGAGGAAAACGAGTGGCTGCACGTATACCGCGACGCACTCGCGGTTGGCCGCGACCTCCCGACGCCTCCTCTCGGCGCGCCGGGTCCGTTCGGCTTGGCCGACGACGACGGCGCGCGCACCATGCTCGAGGAGGTCGGGTTCGCTGACGTGGCGATCGAGCGCATCGAGGAACCGATGTACCTGGGCGCCGACTTCGACCATGCGTGGTCGTGGGTGAAGCATCTTGGCGTCGTCAAGGGCATGACGCACGATCTGAGTGAGGCCGATCGCGCTACCGCGATCGCCAATTTGCAGGACGCGCTACGCGCGCACGAGACCAGCGACGGCGTCCTGCTCGGGACGTCCGCGTCGCTCATCACCGCGACGAAGCCGTAAGCGGGGACGGAGGAGCCAGCGCTGGGGCCCAACGACCTAGCATCGTGACGCTCCTACAGTCCCCGCCCCCGTAGCTCAGGGGATAGAGCATCGGTTTCCTAAACCGTGTGCGAAGGTTCGAATCCTTCCGGGGGCGCCTGCTGATGTCGCGGTTCGATTGACCGGGGCAATCCGTTGACGGCCGTGGTTCCCCGCAGCAAACCGCAACGCGCAGATCCCGGTCCAAAGCTTCCAAACCGCGAACAACAGGGACCACTAGTATCACTTCTGGCAGCAAGTGATACTATCGGGAGGCGATGGTCTCAGACGCGACCAACCCAACTGCGTGGCCTGCGTTGACCTATGAGAGCGTGGCATGGCAGCCCGCCGACGTGCCGGCGCCGCGCACCGCCCTCCGCCGCTATCGCGGGCCATACGAGGCCGCAGTCGTCCCGCCGATCGCGGAGATCGCCATCGTCTTGCCGTCGGAGACGGCCGCGGTCGCCGATGAAGCCGCCGCCGAAATCGCCCGCTTCGACGCAGAGCTCGGTCATGAGATCGCTCCGTTCGCAGCCGTGCTGCTCCGGTCGGAGTCGGCCGCATCCTCCAAGATCGAGAACCTGACGGCGTCGGCGCGAGCGATTGCCGAGGCCGAGCTTCACGATTACGCCGGTCGCAACGCCTCGATGATCGTGGCCAACGAGCGCGCGATGAGCGCCGCCATCGCGCTCGCGGACCGGATAGATGGTGACGCCATCCTGAGAATGCACGCCGCCCTCCTCGAGCGCAGCGACCACGACATGGCCGGCCGATGGCGCGACCAGCAGGTGTGGATCGGTGGTGGCAACCTCGGGCCGCACGGCGCAGCCTTCGTCCCACCTCGACATGAATCGGTACCGGCCGCAGTCGCAGACCTGGTGGCCTTCATCGACCGAGACGACGTTCCGGTCCTCGCGCACACTGCTCTGGCTCACGCCCAGTTCGAGACGATCCACCCCTTCCCCGACGGCAACGGTCGAACGGGCCGAGCGCTCGTACACGCCCAACTTCGCGCCAAGGCCCTGATCCGCAACGTAACCGTGCCTGTGTCGGCAGGCCTCTTGACCGACATCGATGGGTACTTCGCCGCGCTCACCCGTTACCGCCAAGGCGATCCGATCGCCATCGTCGAAGCGTTCGGTGCGGCGTCACTTCACGCCGTGGCCAACGGCCGGCGACTCGTTGACGACCTCCACGCTCTCCGCGAGGACTGGCAAGAACGCGTGCATGCTCGCCGGGATGCCGCGGCGTGGCGCGTCGCCGACCTGCTGCTACGGCACCCGGTCGTCAACGCCGCGTTGGTCTCTACCCAGGTCGGGATCGCCCCGCAGAACGCTTACCGGTCACTCCGGCCGTTGGTCAATGCCGGTGTCCTCGTTGAGTTCACCGACCGCAAACGCAACCAGCTCTGGCGCGCGCCAGAGATACTCGACGCCCTCGACCGGTTCGCAGCTCGTGCCGGCCGGCGCGCTCGCCGCCCCGGCTAAGCCGCGATGCTCCGTGCTCCGCGGCGGTCGGGCGGCCCCACCTGTCCTGTTAAGGGGCACCGTCTGGCGCGTGATGCGATCCTGTTGGCGTGGCGGATTCTGGAGGTCGCATCAGCCCGAACGACGAGTTGACTGACGACGACCGGTCCGCGTTGGCGTGGGCGGCCTCGACGGAGAATCCCGTCGCAGTTGCGATAGCCATCCGCCTCCGCAGCGGCGCCGACGCGAACGCGTCGGTCTCAGAACTCACGGCGATGCGTCGAGACTGGGAGGCCGCCGGCGGTCCACAGCCCGAGCCTCACGTCCACCGCACGCTCGTGCGGTTCGCCGACGGCACGACGGTCATGGGTGTCCGTTTCCTGGGCGACGATCCCTACGTCCGCGCCGACCCGCCTGACTTCGGCCTCTACCTCGATGAGAGGTGGGCGCCGCCGTGGCCTCACGAACACTTCGACTGGCCGGACTTCGGCGTTCCCCGAGATCTCGCCGCGTTACGTCGAACGCTCACCGACCTGCTCGACCGCGCCCGCAAGGGCGAGCGGGTCGAGGTCGGGTGTCTCGGCGGCCACGGTCGCACCGGAACCGCACTCGCGTGCCTCGCCGTCCTAACCGGCACGCCCGCCAGCGACGCCCTGGCTTGGGTGCGGACCAACTACTGCTACAAGGCCGTCGAGACCGACGTACAGGAGCGACTCATCGCCACGTTCCACCCGTGACCTGACGGCCCCAAACCTCAGCAGTCAACGTTCAATAGCGGCGCGTCGAACAACAACATCTCCTCCTCGTCGGGAGGCTGAAAGATCGTGGCCCACTGTTCGAAGTGAGCCCGGGTCATCGGCGACGCCGTCCACTCGCCGGATGCGTTGCGACGCTCGGCTCGTTTGATCAACTCCTCCAGCGGCGCGTCGAGGTAGTGCAACTCGACGCCCACGCCCACCGCGCGAGCGCCGAGTCGCCTCTCATCCCGTTCAGCGCGCGCCCAGTGACCCCACTCCAAGATCACGCTCTGGCCCCGCGCGAGGAGGTCAAGGGACAGCACCCACAGCTGCTGCTCGATACGGACGCGGAAGTCGTCGTCCCACACATCGGCGCCGAGCTGCGTCACCCACGCGTCCTTGTCCAACCTGATGGCGGGGATCTTGGGTGCGAGCTCACGAGCGAGCGTTGACTTGCCCGACGCGGGAAGCCCACAGATCAACACGAGCCGCGTCGATGACTTCGCCATGCGCGACTTCTAACATGCGTGCACAATCCGGTGGTGACGCTTTCCGACGACGTGGTCAGCCTTCGACCTTGGTCGAGAGATGACGCCGGGTTCATGGCGGACGCGCACGCCGACCCGGCGATCCGCCGCTACAACGGGGTCCTCGACCGGCTAGGACAGCTGGCTCCGCTGCTCTCGATCGTGGACGCCGAGGCCGTCATCGACGAATTCGCGTCGAGTTGGCGCACGTTTGCGACAACTGGCACACCAACTGGTGTTGCCTTCGCGATCACGGACGCGAGCTCTGGCGACGTGCTCGGCTGCTGTGGCGTCGACGACTGGTCGAAAGCCGATGTCGCGCAGTTCGGTTACTGGATCGGACCAAGCGCGAGAGGCCGCGGGTACGCGACTCGGGCCGCGATCCTGCTCACGCGTTGGTTGTTCGAGCTGGGCGCCGCTCGAGTCTTCTTGACGATCGTGGCGGGGAATGAAGCGTCCGTCGCGGTGGCCCGCCGCGCGGGGTTTGTGTACGAGGGGACGATGCGCGCGCACAGCGTGTGGCAGGGCCGGCGCCGCGACGTGATGTGGTTCGCCGCGCTGCCGAACGAGTGGACATCGCCCGGGCTCGATGAGTTGCCTCGATCCTCGCTATAACGGGTCAGCGCGATCTGACGCGGGAGGAGGCGATGGTCATGTCCCACACATCGAGCCCAGGGCCAGTCATCTACATCGACCGGTCGACC
>DASRJI010000089.1:0-74282 GCA_035649535.1 Acidimicrobiales bacterium
CGGCCATCTCGTTGTCGGTGACCGTGGATCCGTTCGACGTCACGATCGCCTCGGACCCGCGCAGTTTCTGGACGTGGCCGGCGTAGAAGAACACGGCCACCGCGTCGGGGCCGGCGTGGCCGGTGAGCCAGCGGATCGCCGACCGCAAAACGTCGGCGCTGACCTGGCCGTCGCGCAGGTTGACCACGTGGTCGGCGCTCACGCCTTGCAACGACAACGCCTGGGCGGCGTCGTCCGCGTCGTTGACCGCGTACTTGAGGTCGTTGCTCGTACCGGGATAGTCGTTGACGCCGACGACCACGGCCCATGTCCCGGACTCGCCGGTGTTGGCGACGGGGAGGGCCTGGAGTCGGGCCGGCGGTGCGACGGCGACGGGAGCCGGGCCGGTGAAGTGGTCGGGCGCGGTCGCGATCGGCGCGTCGGCCGCCGCGTTGGCCGGGGCGGCGCTGAGCGAGCTGGCGGAGTCCAACGGGAGCGGCCGGGGGACGGGCACCACCGCGGCCTGGGCGGCCAGACGGACGAACTGGCGGACCTCGGGACCGGTGCGGTGTCCGGCGGCGTTCAGCACCAGCGACGCGCTGGCGGCAACCGCCACGAACGCAACTAGTTGTCTCCGCACCACGCCCACGTACCCTGCCATCTACGGGTGACCCACATCGACCCGGACGGCCCCAGCGCCGCCCGGAGCGAATGGTGGTGTTCTGGGGTCACTTTTCGCCGCCCGCCACCCTGACTCCTGCTCCCCCGCCCGGGAATTACCTTTCCTCCCGTGCCGCCGCTTTCCGACCACGAGGCGATGGCGGTCGCCCTCGAGGAAGCCGCCCTCGCGACGGGCCACGGCGACGTCCCTGTGGGGGCGTTAGCCCTGGTCAGCGGCCAGATCGTCGCCCGCCGGCACAACGAGCGGGAAGTGCGCAACGACCCGACCGCCCACGCCGAGGTCCTCGCCCTGGCCGACGCCGCCGCCGCCCTCGGGACCTGGCGGCTGGGCGAGGTCACCGTCGTCGTGACCCTGGAGCCATGCGCCATGTGCGCCGGCGCCATGGTCAACAGCCGGCTCGGGCGACTCGTGTTCGGCACCGCCGACCCGAAGGCCGGCGCATGCGGGTCGCTCTACAACCTGGCCGCCGACCCTCGCCTCAACCACGAGTTCCCGGTGACGCCCGGGGTTCGCCAGGAGGAGTGCGCCACGCTCCTCACCGACTTCTTCGAAAAGCAGCGCCACACCGCCCGGTAGTCTCGGCGGTTGCCGTTTCGGAGGGGTGCGAGAGCGGCCGAATCGGACGGTCTCGAAAACCGTTGTGGGGGCAACCTCACCGTGGGTTCAAATCCCACCCCCTCCGCCAGGAAGTATCGAAGCTAGGGTCCGGCCTGCGGGCGACCGGATCTCACTGATCGTCGAGATCGGCCGGCGCGCCCCTGGGAGGTGATGGCCGTGGCGCCATTCGTGTTTCTCAGCTACCGCCGTAATGACGCAGCGCATGCGGTGGACCACCTCCGCGACGAGCTCATTGACGCGCTGGGCGAGGGGTCGGTGTTCATGGACGAGACCGAGATCCGGCCGGGGAGGGACTACCGAACCGAGATCGCACAGTCCATCGCAGACGCCGAGACGGTGATCGTCGTCGTGGGCGACGGCTGGGATGTCGCACAGCTCGCCGATCCGAAGGACGACGTTCGCATCGAGATTGAGGCAGCTGTGAAGGCAGGAAAGTTCCTGCTGCCGGTGTTCGTCGGGAACGCCGGACCGCCGCTGCCGGAATCACTTCCCGAGTCGATCCGAAACGTGGGGTTCACCCAGGGAATGCGACTGCGAACGGGCCGGGACTTCGACCGGGACGTGGTCGACATCGTGGCTGAGGTACGGAAAGCATCGCCCGCGACCCTGGGCATCGACTTTCCCAGCCCCGGATTTCTCATGCTGGGCGATTTGACGATCTCGGTAGACAACGTGGTCGTGTCTCGGGCGAAAATGCGCAAGGGTGCGAAAGTCCCGCCGACGAGAGTGACCGTAGGGACGCACACGGTAACGATGTCGTACACCGCCGCCGGTGGTATCAGCCGTGTCGAGACGTATCCGTTCGAGGTCAAGATCGGCGCAAATCACCTCCGCGTCACCCACAGCAAAGCCTCGGGGAAGTTCGGTGCCTCTGTAGAGGTGCAGCCGCGGTGACCCCAATCGACGCATTCTGACCTGCGAGCGAGTCTCACTTTGAGTCGATGGTGGCGTAGGCCGAAGCAAATCACCGTGCCTGTGCCATTCCTTGGCGCAGAAGCCACGTGGGAGCCGACGAACGCTGATGCCGAGGCCGCGTGGGAACTGCTCGTAGAGATCGTCACGCGGATCTCTGTCGTCGACCTCGCCGAGGACGAGGGCAGTGATCGCGAAGCCCTCACGTCGCTGTACTCGCTCTTCTCGACAGCACGCGGGCTTCTGCGCACTCATGGTGTCGCAACGGCACAAGGACCCAACGACGGCCGACTGTCGCTCGCGGTCGTCATCGTCCGTCTGCTCAACGATGTCCTGCGGCCCTTCCTGGCTCGATGGCATCCTCGCCTCCAGGAGCACGAGGCGGGCCGCCAAGACTCGGTCGGCGTCGCCACATGGGAGCGGCAGTGGGGCGGCCCGGGCGGCCAACTCCACCACGCGTTCCGCAGCGACCTTCGCCAGCTGCGCGGCGACATGCGCGAATACATCTACGTACTGGGCCTCGCAGCACGAGCGAGCGACTTCGCCGGCACGGTTCACGACGACCAAACGACAGCAGGACGCGCCGCGCGACGCGTGTATGCAGATGCGGTCGTTCAGGGCGCCGACGACATCGGGGCCGTTCGCAGTCGCATGACCCGGTGGTTCGATCCTGTCCAGCTGGTCAGGACGGGTTTCCGGATGCTCTTCCAGACGAAGGACACAAGGAACTCCACTGCGCCGAATACGACGCCGCCGCAGCCGGTGCGCGATCACTCGTCGGACGACGAGCTGTGGTTCGACTACATCGCCGACATGGGGGACGCATACGACCCGACGGCACAGATCGCTTGGATGGCGGGTCGGGAAGCCCTGACGATCGGCTCGTCAGCGGCTGCGTCGGAACGGCTGCCTCGGGGATCGTTCCTCATTCTCGGGGGAGACGAGGTCTATCCGTACGCAACGACGAAGCGGTACGCGAAACAGCTCATGAAGCCGTACAAGCACGCGCTCGAGACCACGTCGGGCGCCGCCGCCCCGGCAGTCTTCGCCGTGCCGGGAAACCACGACTGGTACGGCGGGCTCGCGCCGTGGCGAGATATCTTCACCGCGGCGCCGGGTTCGACATCGAGCTTCGGGGGGTGGGCAGTCGAGCAGACGGCCAGTTGGTGGACAATCAAACTCCCGCACGGATGGTGGATGTGGGGACTCGACACCTACACCGACGGCACGATTAACCAAGCACAGCGGGACCATTTCGCGCGGGCGAGCAAGCTTCTGCAACAGGGCGACCAGGTTATTCTGTGCACTCCCGTTCCTCTGTGGCACCTTCGTGAGAACAAGCCCGATCAGCTTGTGGTCATCGACGAGTTGGTGCGAGAGCACATCGACGCGGCTGGTGCCCGCGCCAGGGTCTTTCTCGCCGGCGACTCCCACGTCTTCGCCCGATACCTCCGTCGCCCTGAATCGAACGGCACGCTCGAGCACCACATCACCTCGGGTGGGGGTGGCGCGTTCATGCACCCGACGCACAATCTGGCGTCAGCGGTGCCGCAGACGGCGATCGATGATGGCGCCGTAGTCGACCAAGCGCCCTTCATCGGCGGACGGTTCTGGCCAGACCGGCACAAGAGTCGGGAAGGCATCGTGCGCGGAGCGCTCCACGCGCTGCGCGACCGCCAGTCCATCTCCCTCGGTGCCTTGATCGGCGCGCTACACGCTTCCTACGGTCTCAGTGCAGGTGCGGAGGTTCGGGGCGCGGCTCCCGGCGGTGGTTGGCGCGGACTGCAGGACGCGTTCCGGTCCGCGACTGTCCCCACTGCCGGGCGCGTCGCCACCGCGGTCGCCGCGGTACTACTCATCGCCGCAGGGATCGGGATGGCCCGTCCAAACACCAAGGAACGGGCAGTGGTCCGGTTCGCGCGCCGAGCGGGCGTAGTCCACGGCGTCTTGCAGCTCGGCATCTTCGTTGTCGCGGCCGCTCTGTCGCACTGGATTGTCGGCACCCTTGCCAACGGCAGCTGGCCACCCGCGGTGGTGCCGGTGACCCTCGGCGCCGTTATTGGGGCCGCCGGTACGCTTGTCTGCCAGCTCGTCTACCTCTCAACGGTCAACCGCAATCACCGCGTCAACGACAACGAGGCGTTCTCGATGCGCCGTTACGAGGACGGCAAACACTTTCTGCGATGTCATATCGACGCGACCGGCCAACTAACCATTCGCCTCATCGCTGTCGACCGGATAAGGCACGGATGGGCTGCGGCGTTGACGGGCGGGAAGCCACTGCCGCCGGCAGCGCCCGCGACGAGCAAGGTCCACCTCGGCGCGGTCGAATGGACAGAGACGGTGCGCCCGCAAATCGATCCAATTCCATTCGTTGACGACGACAATCGCTGGGTGGCGATTTCGGTGTCGGACCCCGATGGCGCGAGCGACGAGCAGATCACCCGCCTTCACAATGTGGTCCGAGCGATCTCTGAGTCGCTCTTGGCCGCAGGCTGCAATCTCGCCTACGGCGGCGACGACCGCGAAGGCGGCTACACGCAGACCCTTGTCGAAGCATCCGAGCGTTCCGCCGATGTGTGGGTGCCACGGGTACGTCGTTACCTCGCCAACGCCGCCAACCCGGGCGCCAAGATTCGCGGCGCCGTCGAGCTCATCGCGCCGGAGACCGGCACTGCCTCCGCGACAACGTCGCAACAACTCACATCAATGCGAACGCGAATCACAGAGACCACCATCGCTCGCATCGTCATCGGGGGTCGTGCGCGTGGCCGGACGCTGCCGGGTGTCGTCGAGGAAGCGGCACTCTCTTTTGAACATGACCAGTGCCTCCTAGTGGTCGGAGGCTTCGGCGGTGCAGCCGCAGCGATCGCCAACGTGCTGAAGGGCGAGAACCCACCCACCGACATGTCCGCGGCCGGGAAGCGACTGCTTGAGAAGTTCCGGCCCGCATCGGGTTCTGTGATGGACGACGAGCTGCTCTCCACGAGCGAGCTTCATCGCGTCGTCCACCTAGTGGTCGAGGGAATCAGGGCCGCCGCCAGGCGGAGCTAGTCCGACGAATGCCGTCGTGCGACCGCTAACGACCGCATGGGCGAGCGAGCGTCGCGCTCACTCATCTTCTTGATAGCGAACCTTCGGTCGGCCGCGACGTCGAGCGTCGTTGGAACGTCCGTCTTGAACGACGCCATGGGTTGGGAGTCGTTGGCGGGGACGGTCAAGCCATCAAGGAACGCGCCCCGCAATTCGTCGTCCGTCCACTTGACGTAGTTCCACTCCCCCAGATACGCGGCGTGCTCTCTCTTGTGCGGTAGCCGCCGTTGTAGGCGCGCGGTGAGAAGCGTGGTCACGTTGGTGCTGTCGTGTTCGGAGCGAAAGTCCGCGTCGCTGAACGTCGGAAGGATCTCATTCACGAGCTCGATGATCCGCCGGTTCTTGTAGTTCGTCATCATCGCTTCGAACGAGTCGCGGTCCCCGATAGGCGTCGAGGTCTCCGGCGTATTGACCCAGTCCCGCAGCTTGATGAAGCGGGGGTCGGCGACTTCGTCGCACACCGTGCTGCACGCCAACGTCGTCGCGAGGTACTCATAGACGCACCACCCGCGCTCGAGATAGTCCGGATCGGCCAGCACAACGACGTTGTCGACCAGGCTGTCCATCGCCGCGAGGATGCCGGCGAAAACCTCGTCGTCCGGAGGGTCGCGAGGCGGCTGCGGGAACGATGAGTAGTCGAAAATCAAATAACAACCATGCAGCGCACGCAGGCGGCGGAGGTGCTCCCCCTGCGGGTCGGGGTGGTCCGTGCCCCGCCAGCGATGGGAGATGAACACCACTGGACGGGCGAATGGGCTCGCAAGGATGTCGGCCAAGAGCACACTCTGCTCGCGGTCGAGAGCTTCGAGGGCATGCTTGTGCTCGTCGATTTCTGCCGCGTGCACCACACGCGACGGCGCCGAGTACTCGACGCTGACCTCGCTGGCCCGCCAACTGCCGCGCGCTCGAAAGCTGCCTTCGTTGGCCTGCCCGTCATCGACGCGCACCGAGGACTCCGGCAAGCGCGGCGCAGGAACCGCTATCGGTACCCACTTCCGGGTGACCGACCGCGGCACGCGAACGAACTCCTGTTGGTAGATGACCGGCTCATCGCGATCGAGCAGCTCAAGCTGTGCATGTGCGCGCAACGGCCCCTGCATTGCGAGTCGTTGCTTGCCCAGGCGTTTGGCCCCAGCGCGATACGCGCCAAGAGTGATCGCGTCGTGTTCTTGGTAACGGGGGAACCGGTCCCACGAGGGTAGGTCGTCGGCGTCGACAAGCTTGACCGCATCGGTCAGGTGCTCGACATCGGCCAAGTCCCCTCCTCCCCGTCCCGGCACGCTCTGATCAGGCCTACCACAAGGGCCACTGCTACGGTCGCCGACGTCACCCCGGCGTTCGCCGGATCGATCCTCAGGAGCGACTGCGAATGGCGTTCCGCATCGAGGTTTGCGGCGCACACTCCGGCTTCGTCGACGGCGTAATCATGTTGATCGAAGGCGCGGTCCTTGAGCGAGGTCTCGACAGCGTCGTTACCGTCGGTCACCACCTGCATGGCAACAGAACCGCCGCCGTCGTCCTCGTCGCAGCGTCCGACATGGACGCGACTGCCCAACTCGAGGCGTGCGTCGGCGACGCCCTCACGGTCGCGCAGCCAGTCGTACCCGTCGTCGACGATCGTCAACAATGGGCGGGCCGGCTGCCCGACGCCCTCGGCAGCATGAACGCCATCGCTGCCTTCGACAAAAGCGCGGCCGACGACATCCTCGAGGCCGCGGGCGTGCTGGTACCGATGCGAGGCGTCTTCCTCAGCCATCGCCGATCCGACGGTGCTGCGATGGCGCTTCAGCTCGCGCAGGCGCTACGGACCAAGGGCATCGGCACGTTCGTGGACGTCCTCGACATCGCACCGGCGGCGACTGTCCAAGGCCGCATACTCGAAGCGCTCGACGAACTGGCGTGTCTCGTCCTGCTCGAGTCACCCGACGCCATTCAATCGACGTGGGTAGCAAAGGAGGTCGTCTACGCCGAGCGACAGCGGCTGGGAACGCTCTCGCTGTGCTGGGCCCCCGCCGCGGCACCGGGCGGGGCGCCGACCCGGTTCGGCCAGTTCGATGAGGGGAACCGAATCGACGTGAGCCAGAACCTCGTTCGGACGCCATTTGGAGAGCAGCTGGAAGACGACTACGTGGCCGAAGTCATCGCTGCGATAGTTCGCGAGATGACGCAGGCGTTGTACTACCGCCGAGCACAGCTCGAACGCGAACTGCTGGCGGTCATTCCCGACGCCGTTCGCCAGGGGCCGTGGCAATTCACTGTGGGGGAAGGCTCCACGACCCGACTCGTTGGACTCGCGCCCTACCGACCCGGTGCCGTTGACCTGCACCATCTTTCGAAGGCTCGGGTCGCAAGCCAGTCCGCCTCCGCATTCCTCGTTCATCACCCGATCGAACCTGGAACCGAAGCCGCCGAAGTCCTGTTGTGGCTCGGGACCGGCCGCGACGACTTTGCTGTGGACACCGACGGCCTCGCGGGAATCGCGGACGGAACGTCCTGATGGCCTCGATACTCCTGAGCGCCGGCATTCCGGAGTACGCATCGGAGGACACGCCGATGCAGCGCCACGAGATCGTCGAGGCGACAGTGGCCGCCACGCGGGCGGTGCTCGGCAGCGGGGCACAGCTGGTGTTCGGGGGCCACCCACTCATCACGCCTGTTGTGTTCACAGTCGCCGCCGAGCAGTTAGGCGATCACGCCGAGCGCGACCGCGTCGTCCTGTTCCAAAGCGACTTCTTCGCCGATGTGCTGCCGACTGAGGTGTGGAACTTCCGGAGCGCGCCGTGGGCCTCGGTTCGCGACATAGGGGCCAAGCGCGCCCGTGAAGACGACTCCACCTACGAGTTCGAACGGAAGCGGCGCTCAGCGCTGGCGGACATGCGCGACGCGATGGTGAGCTCCTTGGAAACACCCATAGGCGCGGTGTTCATCGGCGGAAAGACCGGAATCGTCGACGAGTACGAGCGTGTCTTGGGCCTCGCTCAACGGCTTGAACGGCCGGTGCCGTGTTATCCGATCGGGCTTCCCGGCGGTAGGGCCGCGGAGCTTTCCCCGAGGTACATGCACAATGCCGAGCTCGAATCCGAGCTTCGGCAGTCTGGCGCCTACCACCACCTCCTCCGCAAGGTCGTGGCCGACATGATTGAAGCGCAGGAGGATCGTGAACGCCCTCTGGATAGGTAGCCGGCCAAACCGAGTTGTCGGGGAAGACACCAGCGACTCGTAGGGTTGACCTTCCCAATGCACCCCTGGCGGCCAGCGGGCCGCAAGCTGCTCGGCGACGAGTTGGAGCGGGCCCGCGTGAACCCGGCGACGGTGAAGCGCGCCTGGGGTTTCGCCCGCCCGTACCGCCGCCAGCTCATCCTCTACTTGGCCACGATCGTCGGCTCGGCGGCGATCGCCGTTGGTCCCGCGTGGGTGTTCAAGCGCCTCATCGACGACGCCATCCCCGGCCGCAAGCTCGCCGAGGTCAACGTCCTGTTCGTCATTGCCGTCGGCCTGGCCCTTGGCGAGACCGGGATGCGCCTTCTCAACCGCTACTTCGGCGCCCGCATCGGCGAGGGGCTCATCTTCGACATGCGCGTCGCGTTGTACGACCACGTGCAGCGGATGCCGATCGCGTTCTTCACCCGCACGCAGACCGGCAATCTGCTGAGCCGCATGAGCAACGACGTCGTCGGCGCTCAGGCCACGATCACCACGCTGGCGACCGTCATCTCCGACGTCTTCTTGCTGACGTTCGTGCTGGTCTCGATGCTGTCGCTCAGTTGGCAAGTCACGCTGGCGACGCTGATGATCCTCCCGTTGATCGTTGTGATCGACCGCCGCCTGAGCCCGCGCATGGTTGGCCTCAGCCGCGTGCGCATGCAGCTCAACGGTGAGATGGGCGCCACCATGCAGGAGCGCTTCAACGTGAGCGGGGCGCTGCTCGTCAAACTGTTCGGCCGCCGGCACGACGACGTGGACGCGTTCTCGGCTCGGGCCGGCGACGTCCGCGACAGCGGCATCCAGCTGGCCATGACGTCGCGGCTCTACTACGCCAGCCTCACGCTGATGGGGGCGCTCGGCACCGCCGCCGTCTACTGGCTCGGCGGGCGCGCCGTCGTGAGCGGGTCGCTCAAGCTCGGCTCGCTCGTCGCCCTCGCCGCGCTCGTGAGCCGGCTGTACTCGCCGCTCACCGACCTCTCGAGCGCGCGCGTCGACCTGCTGACCGCGCTCGTGAGCTTCGAACGTTGCTTCGAGGTGCTCGACGCGCCCCTCGCCATCGCCGACAAGCCCGACGCGGTCGAACTCGTGAACCCGCGCGGCCGCCTCGAGTTCGAGGACGTGTGGTTCCGCTATCCCGCGCCGTCGACAGTGTCGATCGCGTCGCTCGAGGGCGAGGACGTCGAGCTGTCGGACGAGCCGTCGGGCTGGATCCTGCGCGGCGTCTCGTTCCGCACCGACCCGGGGCAGATCACCGCGCTCGTCGGGCCCACCGGCGCGGGGAAGACCACCTTGTCGTCGCTCGTACCCCGGCTCTACGACGTAACGTCCGGCGCGCTGCGGATCGACGGCAAGGACGTGCGCGACGTCACCCTCGCCAGCCTCACGAGTTCGATCGGCGTGGTCACCCAGGACCCGCACCTGTTCCACGACACCATCGCCGCCAACCTGCGCTACGCGAGGCCCGCGGCCACCGACGCCGACATCGTCGCCGCGTGCGAGGCGGCGCGTATCCACCACACCATCGCCGCCCTGCCCGAAGGCTACGACACGATCGTCGGCGAGCGCGGCTATCGAATGTCCGGCGGCGAGAAGCAGCGGCTCGCGATCGCGCGCGTCCTGCTCAAGAACCCGGCGATCGTGATCCTCGACGAGGCCACGGCGCATCTCGACTCGGAGACCGAGGCGCTCGTGCAGCAAGCGCTGGCCGACGCGCTGATCGGCCGCGCCTCGCTGGTCATCGCCCACCGGCTCTCGACGATCAAGGCGGCCGACGAGATCCTGGTGCTCGACCGCGGCCGCATCAGCGAGCGCGGCACTCACGCCGACCTGCTGGCGCGCCGCGGGCTGTACGCCGAGCTGTACGAGACGCAATACGCGACGGCACCTCACGAATCCGGCGACGAGGCCGTTTCCTAACCGGTGCCCCGCGTTTCCTGGTCGCGCGCGACCGACGAACTGGCCAGCCGTGACCCGGCGTTCGCGGCGATGGTGGATCGGGCGGGCATCGTCAAGCTGCGGGCGCGCAATCCTGAGGGCTCGTTCGCCGCACTGGTGCGGTCGATCACCTTCCAGCAGTTGGCCGGCGCGGCGGCGTCGACCATCCACGGCCGCTTCCGCGTGCTGATCGACGGCGACCTCACGCCCGAGGCGGTGCTCGCCCTGTCCGAGGAACAGATGCGCTCAGCCGGACTGTCCGGCGCAAAGACCGCGTCCATCCGCGACCTATCGGCCAAGGTGCTCGACGGCACGGTGATCCTCGACGGCATCAATCGGCTCTCCGACGAGGAGATCATCGAGCGACTCGTGACCGTGCGCGGCATCGGCCGCTGGACCGCCGAGATGTTCCTGCTGTTCCAACTGCACCGCATGGACGTCTGGCCGGTCGACGACCTCGCCATCCGGGCCGGCTACGGCCTCATCCACGGCCTGACCAACCCGCCCAAAGCCAAGGAGCTGATCGAGCTGGGCGACGTCTACCGGCCGTATCGCTCAGTCGTCACCATGTACTGCTACGAAGCCGTCCACCTCAGCCGCGCGTAGCGGGGACTCGACACGACTACTACTTGCGCAACGCGTGCAACTGCGATGGATTGACAGGCCGACCACACGCAGAGACACTCCCTGGAGGGCGAACCGGGGAAATTCGCGCCGCCGCGTTGCGGAAGGAGCCAACGGTGGAATGTCATCGGAGTGTGACCACTTCTCTCCGCGCCGTCGCACTATCCGTCGCGGTCGGTGACGGCTTGACTCCCGTTGTGTGGATGCTGCCCATAGAACCCGCGAGCGCGTATCCGATCGGCAAACTCGTCGGTGTTGCCATCATCGATGACGTGGCGTACCTCGTCTACGAGACCCCGAGCGGCGGTTACTACTTCGAGGAGTTATGACCGGGCGTCGCGGGGGCGTCGACAGCCTCAAACGCATCACTCGGACCGCGAGCGGGTGGCGCTGCGAATTGACTCCGAAGTCGGAGCGTGCACGCGAGCTGATGCCAGACCAACCGATCGTCGGTTTCGGAACGACTGAGGACGAAGCGAGTTGGGATGCGATTCAAGCTTTCGCCAGATCACTGAACAAGCTCACGCCCGAACAGCGCGACATGATCATGACGACAGCTCCCGTTGGCGGGCGCCTGATCGGCGCCGCGAGCAACGACGACCACGCGATTACCGCGGACGAGCGCGCGGCGCGCAACTGGGCCGACCAACGTCGCGGCCAGGATGCCAATGACTTGTGACACTCAACATTGGAGGAAGCATGTCCGGACGCGTTCGACGACTCCTTGCAAGCGCAGCGATCGGTGTCGCAATTGCGCCCGCAGCCATCGCGATAGCTAGTACACCGGCTGCGGCCGCGCCAGCCGTCGAACGACTCGTCGGAGTCGCAATCATCGACGAGGTTACGTACTTGGTGTACGAAGTTCCGGGCGGCTACCGCTTCGTACCCGCGTAGGCGGAAGCGGATCGACCAATCGGCGAGACCGTTGCGGACGCAACGCGTCCAGGCGAGGCGGTCCACCTCAGCCGCGCTACGAGCTGAACTTCGGTGGGCGTTTCTCGGCGAAGGCGGCGACGCCTTCGGCGAAGTCGGGGGCGCGGATCATTTCGACCATCACGTCGTACGCCTCCTTGGCCGCGGGCCCAACGTCGCGCATGAGGTCGGCGTAGAGCTGGCGCTTGATGGCGCGCAGCGAGGCGGGCGCGCACTCGGCGGCCATGCGCTTGGCGTACTCAAGCGTGAACGGCAGCAACTCGTCCGGCGGGAGGACCTTGTTGACGAGGCCCACTTCGGCGGCTTCCTCGGCGAGGACGACGCGGCTGGAGAACAGCAGATCGGCGGCGCGCGCCGGACCGATGAGGCGCGAGAGCATCCACGTGACGCCGTGTTCGGCCGGAAGGGCGAGACGGGCGAAGCTCGTCGTCAGCTTGGCGCCAGCCGCCGCGAACCGGATGTCGGCGAAACACATCATCACGAAGCCGACGCCGGCGGCCGGGCCGTTGACCGCGGCGATGACCGGCTTGGACAGGCCCAGCGGGAATGTGTGGGGGTGTTCGAAGTCGGGTCGCACGCCCGCGCCCGGCGACGACTTCGGAAAGCCGCGATCGCGGTCGTCGGCCGACTCGTAGGTGCCGGCGCCGGCCATGTCGTCCAAGCCCGTGAGGTCGGCGCCCGCGCAAAAGCCGCGCCCGGCGCCGGTGACGACGACGACGCGCACGTCGGGGTCGCCATCGGCCTCGGCCATGCACCACCGATACTCGTGCTCCATTCGCCCCGTCCACGCGTTGAGGCGATCGGGCCGGTTGAGCGTGATGACGGCCACGCCGTCATCTACCGCGTACGTCGTGACTTTCAGCTCGGGTCGGTTAGCCATTTGTCCACCAGTGGGATCAGCTCGGGGAGGCGGTCGATTACCGCGTCCGGTTGCACGTCGTAATCGGGAACGCCGCGGTCGCGCCGGTGCACGGCCTTCATGCCCAGGGCCTTGGCGCCGAAAATGTCGTCGTAGAGCCGGTCGCCGACGAAGACAGCGTCGGTCGCCTTCACGTCGAGCTCCCGCAGCACCGTGCGAAACGCCTCGGGATGCGGCTTGGTGTGGGCCATCTCGCTGGTGTAGCAGCGCACGTCGATGAACTCGACCAGGCCCTCGCGCTCGAGGAAGTTCTCGTGGAACGAGCGCGGCCAGTGCGTGTTCGACAGCAGCCCGATGCGGACGCCCTCCCCCTTCAGCGCGGCGAGCGTCGGCGCCGCATCTGGATCGTGGGCGATGCGCGGCGTCCACCAGTCGAGATGATGGGCGGCCGCTTCCTCGAGCAGCGCGCCGGTCGCGTCCATGCCCAGCTCCTCGGAGCACCGTTCGAGTAACGCGCCCAGCGAGAACGCCTTCTGATCGGTGTTGACGCGCGCCCAGCACTCGGCCTCGACGCGTGCCATGTGCGCGGCAACCTCGTCCTCTCGGTCAGGCGCGATGTGGCGGGCGACGACGTGCCACAGCTCGTCGAGTTCGTCGAGGGTGATCGGCAGGGTGAGCGTGCCGCCCCAGTCGAAGACGATCGCGTCGACCGTCACGGGTGGTCGTGCGGCCGGTCGCGTGTTTCGAGCCACCGGCGGAAGCCGGCGGCGTTCGAGTGCACACCGTTGAGCGTCGTCAGCTTCTCGCGATCGACCTCGGCCACGCCTTCGAGGTCGCCGGCAAACGCCGACTCCAGTTCGGCGGCGATGTCGCGATCCTCTTTCCACGCTTGCTCGGCGACGTCGGCCCATTGCGTGAGCCGCTCGGCTGCCTCCTCGAGGATGGTGTCGGGGTTGGGCACCAGTCCGTAGTGCGCGAGGGCGATCCCGGCGGGCGAGCGGGCCTTGAACTTCTGCAACGACTCGAGCGCTTGATTGAGGTCAAAGTCGGGCGGCGGCGTCGACGGGCGCAGGACGCCGCCGTCCGGGAGCCGAACGCCGACCGCGTCGCCCACGAAGATGATCCCGCTGTCGGAGTCGTGCAGGGCGAGGTGGTGCTTGGCGTGGCCCGGCGAATCGACGGTCGTCAACGAACGGTTGGAGGACACCTTGATCTCCTCGCCGTCCTCGAGGACATGCACCCGCTCGGCCGGCGTCGGGTCGAGGCGGCCGTACAGCGAGTCGAGGAGGTCGCCGTAGACCTGGGCGGCGGAGTTCACGAGGCGGCTGGGGTCGATGAGGTGACGCGCGCCCTTCTCGTGGACGTACACCGTGGCGTTGGGAAAGGCGCGGGCGACGTCGCCCACGCCACCAGCGTGATCGAGGTGGATGTGGGTGACGGCGACGCCGGCGAGCGAGTCGGCGGCGACGCCGAGGTCGGCCAGCGCGGCCAGCAGCGCGGCGACCGACGACTGGCTGCCGGTCTCGACGAGGACGGGCGCGTCGCCCTCGATCAGGTAACCGGCAGTGACGCGCTCCCACCCGCCGAGCAGCGTGTCGATCTCGATAACGCCGGGCGCAAGCTGGCTGTGCGGCACGGACCGAACTTAGGCGAGGGCGACCAAGTCGAGGAGGTCGTCGCTCCAGTCGTCGAGGGCGCCGTCGGGCATGAGCAGGACGCGGTCGGGCTGGAGCTTCTGCACGAACTCCGGGTCGTGGCTCACGATCACCATCGAACCCGGCCACGATGCCAGCGACGTGCCCACCGCGGCGCGTGACGGCGGGTCGAGGTTGTTGGTCGGTTCGTCGAGGAGCAGCAGGTTGCAGCGTCCGGCCACGAGTTGCGCCAGCGCGAGCTTGGTCTTCTCGCCGCCGGACAACGTGCCCGCGTCCTGGAACGCGACCTCACCGGTCAACCCGAACATGCCGAGCAGGCCGCGCCGCTGCTGTTCGAGCGCAACGGCCTCACCTTGGATGTGCTCGATCACGGCGACGCCGGACCGGATGCCTTCGTGCTCCTGCGCGTAGTAACCGAGCGCGACGCCGGCGCCGAGCTTGAACGCGCCGCCGTCGGGGGTGGTGACGCCGGCGAGGATCCGCAACAGGCTGGTCTTGCCGGCGCCGTTGAGGCCCAGCACCAACAGCCGTTCGCCGTTGCCGAGGATGAAGGACACGTCCTCGAACACCGGCGGGCCGCCGTAAGCCTTGGCCAGCTCCTCGACGGTGAGGACGAGCTTGCCGGAATGGGGCGGCGTCGGGAAGCGGACCGACACCGACCGTTCGGCCTTCGGGCCGGTGACCGCCCTGGCCTCCATGTGCGCCACGGTGGTGTCGAGGCTCTTGGCCTTGCGCGCACGCGAGCCGTGACGGAGCGAGTCGGCAAGGTCGCGCAACCGCTTGATTTCCGCCTGCTGGCGCGTCGCCAGCTTGCCGAGCCGCATCTCGTCGAGTCGCCGCTGTTCGCGGTACTGCGAGTACGTGCCCTTGTACTCGGCGAGGGCGGCGGCATCGAGGTGCAGCACGCGGGTGATGGCGGTGTCGAGCAACTCGAGATCGTGGCTCACGACGAGCAGCGCGCCCCGGAAGCCGCGCAGGAACGTCATCAACCATGACTTGGCGTCGTTGTCGAGGTGGTTGGTCGGTTCGTCGAGCAACAGGAGGTCGCTGCCCGAGAACAAGATGCGGGCCAGCTCGACGCGGCGGCGCTCCCCGCCGGACAGCACGCCGAGCGGACGGTCGAGGCGGTCGGCGGCCAGCCCGAGCCCATGGGCGATCCGCCGCGCCTCCGGTTCGGCGGCGTAACCGCCGGCCTCGCTGAACGCGTCCTCGGCCCGGGTGAACCGCGCCACGTTGGCGGCCGACGCGTCCTCCTCGACTTGCAGCCGCAGCTTCTCCAGCCGGGCCGCGGCGACGTCGAGCTCACGGCCGGCCAGCACGTGACTCAATGCTGTCTGGGTCTCCTCGTCGGCCGGGCGAGGCTCCTGGGCGAGGTAGCCGAGCGCGCCGCGGAGCGACACCACCCCGTGCGCCGCGGAGCCGTCGCCGGCCAGGACCCGCAGCAAGCTCGTCTTACCCGCGCCGTTGCGGCCGACCAAACCGACCTTGTCACCGGCGCGCACCGTGATGCTGGCGTTGTCGAGGATCACTCGGCCAGCGACCTCCACGGTCAGCGCGCGGGCTTGCAGCACCCCACCAGCATCGCCGACGACTGGAGTGGTCACGACACGGATTACTCGTGCGGCGTGCGGGTAAGTGCGTGCGGATGCTCGGTACGCTGGGACCCGAGGTGCGCACGATCAGGCGTTTTGTGCTGGTGATCGTCCTCGGCGGACTCGGCCTCGCCGTGGGCTTGATCGCGTTGGCGCCGCAGGCCAAGGCGGTGCTGGCATCGGGCCACATGGGCCGCGGCCTCGAGGTCGCCCAGCTCGAGGAGTTCGCTCAGCGCTCGGTGATCCGGGCGCGGGACGGCAGCGTCCTTCAGTACATCTACGACGACGAGAACCGCTCACCGGTACCGCTCAGTCGCGTCCCCCAGGCGGTGCAACGGGCCGTGCTCGACGTCGAGGACGCGCGCTTCTACGAGCACAGCGGCCTCGACGTGCGCTCCACAATGCGGGCGCTGGCCGCCAACGTGTCGGCCGGCAAGGTGGTCGAGGGCGGCTCCACCATCACCCAGCAGCTCGTGAAGAACGCTCTACTGACTCCCGATCGCCAAGTCGGGCGCAAGGCCAAGGAGGCGGTGCTGGCCTGGCGCCTCGAGGCGCACTACTCCAAGAGCGAGATCCTCGAGCGCTACCTGAACACGGTGTACTTCGGCAATCGGGCGTACGGGGTCCAGGCCGCGGCCGAGACGTACTTCAACAAGAACGTCGAGGACCTCACCGTCGCCGACGCCGCGCTGCTCGCCGGCATGATCCGCAACCCCCTCGGCTACGACCCGGTCCGGTATCCCGACGCGGCGCGCGTGCGGCGGGCCGAAGCACTGGACCGGATGCTCGTCGAGCACGACGTGACCCCGGCGGCGGCCGAGACGCTCAAGGCGTCGCCCATGCCGACTTCGGTCAACGCGCCCGCACCCAAGGCGCGCGGTTACTTCGCCGACGCCGTGATCCGGCGACTGCTCGACGACCGACGCTTGGGTGAGACCGCGCAGGAACGCATCAACGCGGTGTACCGCGGCGGCCTCGACATCTACACGACGCTCGACCCCAAGCTTCAGCAACTCGCCGAGCAAAAGGTCAACGAGATCCTCCCCGACACCGGCGGCAAGTTCACCGCCTCGGTGGTCACGGTGGAACCGAGCACGGGTGCCGTCCGCGCCCTCGTCGGTGGCCGCGACTTCAACAGCAGCGAGGTCAACATCGCCCTCGGGCGTGAGGGCGGCGGCACCGGTCGCCAGCCGGGGTCGGCCTTCAAGCCGTTCGTCCTCGTGGCCGCGCTCGAGGACGGATTCGGTCCGGACTCCGCCGTCGACGGCACGTACCCGTGCACGATCAAGTTCCCCGACAACAAACCGTGGATGCCGACCAACTTCGAAGGCGAAGAGGGCGGCGTGATGACGATCACCGACGCCACCGCGCACTCGGTCAACTGCGCGTACGGGCGCATCGCCGCCGCCGTCGGCCTCGAGAAGGTCGCCGACGTCGCCAAGCGCATGGGGATCACGTCGAACCTCGAGCCGCTCCTACCGGCAATGTCGATCGGCTCGAAGGAGGTGTCGCCGCTCGAGATGGCGTCGGCGTACGGCACGCTTGCCGCCGACGGCATCCACCACACGCCGCACCTCGTCGACCACATCGTCAATCGCTACGGCAAGACGGTTCTCAACGAGCGCGACAAGGGCGAACGGGCGATCACTCCGCAGAACGCACGGGTCGCAGTCGACATCCTGCGCTCGGTCGTGCAGCGCGGCACCGGCACGCGTGCCGCCCTCGCCGGGCGCGACGTCTTCGGCAAGACGGGTACGACCGACGAGCACAGGAACGCGTGGTTCGTCGGCGGCACGCCGCAGCTTGTGAGCGCGGTGTGGATGGGCGACCCCAAAGAGAACTCGAAGATGACGAACGTCGGCGGCATCAGTGTCGCCGGCGGCACCTACCCGGCCCGGATCTTCAGCGCGTACATGGCGCCCGCGCTGGCGGGTCAGCCGACGCTGCGGTTCCCGATGCCCGACCCGCGGCTGATCCCGCACGGCAAGTCGGTGCTGGGTGCCGACCTCAGCGCGACGACGACGTCGTCGACCGCGACCACGCTCTTCCCGCCGATCTCGGTGCCGTTCACCATCCCGAACTTCCCGCGCCCGACGTTCCCGCCCGGGTACCCGAATCCGAACCCTGGCGGTGGCGGCGCGGACAGCGGTCCGCCACCCGGTTGGCCCGCCGACTGGAACTGGCCCGACGGAACGCCGCGGCGGAACTAAGCCGTCAGACCGTTTCTTGGATCGAGACCCGCAGCAACCGGTGGACGACCTTGGGCTCGCCGTTGCCGCCGCCGTCGTCGGCAATCTTCGTCAGCACGTCGAGACCCTCGACGACCTGGCCGAACAACGGGTAGATGGGCGTGAGGCCCGGCGCGTCGCTCACGAGGATGAGGAACTGGCTTCCGTTGGCGCCCACGCGTTGGTTGGCCATGGCCACCGAGCCCTTCAGGTACGAGCCCTTCGCCGGTAGTTGGTCGTCGAACGTGAACCCCGGGCCGGTGACGCCGGGCTTCCGCGGGTCGCCGGACTGCACGAAGAAGCCGGGCACCGCCTTGTGGAACGTGAGGTCGTCGTAGAAGTGGTAGCGGGCGAGCACGACGAACGTGTTGACGGAGCGCGGCGCCTTGGTCGGGTCGAGGGCGACGACGAACGCGCCGGCGTCGGTCGTGATCCGCGCCTTGTACGTGTGGCCGACGACCAGACAGTTCGGCGGCCCCGACGCGGGGAACGCGTCCCGACGCGGCTGGCCTTCGGGCAGCGGGCACTGGATGCCACCCGGCGGTTCGAGGACGGTGCTCGTCGTCTGCTGGGCCCGCACGTTCGGGTCGTTCTGCTCGGCGGCCTGCTGCTTGCGCTGGAGGGAGAACACGGCGACGAGGGCCAGGCTGACCGCCACCACACTGATCCCGAGGATCTTGAAGAATCGCTGGAGGGGCGACTCGCGCCGCCGGGTCGTCGCCTTGGGCGGCGTGCGGTGACGGGACTTGCGCGGCTTCTCAGAAACGGGCACGGGTCGCCAAACCTACCGGTGGTTCTCGGCGGCGACGTGTCGCCGCTTGAAGGCCGGCGGGCGACCCTCGAGGACGGCGAGATAGAAGTCGAGCTCGGTGTCGATGGCGTCGCGGATGGTCTCGGCGCGCCGGAATCCGTGCTGCTCGCCCTCGTACTCGACGTAGCTGTACGGGAGGTTCTTGGCCTCGAGCGCGGCGACGAAGACCTCGGCTTGGGAGGGCGGTACGACGGCGTCCTCCAGGCCTTGGAACAGGATGACCGGGCAGCTGACGCGGTCGGCGAAGTGGATCGGCGACCGTTCGACGTATCGCTCGCGCGCAGCCGGATAGGGCCCGATCAACCCATCGAGGTAGCGGGACTCGAACTTGTGGGTGTCGCGCGCCAGTGCTTCGGCGTCGGCCACGCCGTAGTAGCTCGCGCCACTGGCGAACTCGTCGTGGAAGACGAGCGCGCACAGCGTCGTGTAGCCGCCGGCGCTGCCGCCGCGGATAAGGAAGCGAGCGCCGTCGGCGTCGCCGCGGTCGGCGAGGTAACGCGCCGCGTTGATGCAGTCGTCGACGTCGACGACGCCCCACGCGCCGTTCAAACGCTCGCGGTACGCGCGCCCGTAACCCGTGCTGCCGCCGTAGTTCACGTCGACCACCGCGAACCCGCGCGTCGTCCAGTACTGGATAGCGACGTTCAGCACCGACGATGTCGCGCTCGTCGGCCCGCCGTGGCCGATGACGAGCAGCGGCGGTCGGTCGCCCTCGGGCGGCGCGGCGTCCGGGTTCGTCGGCGCGTAGTGGTACGCGTGGGCGGTCAACCCATCGGTCGTTGGGAACTCGATCGCCTCCGCGACCGAGATGTACGCGGGATCGAGGTCGCGCTGGCGGCTGGCGCGCACGAGGCGCACCGTGCCGGCGAGATCATTGGTGATCACGGCCGAGGACTTGGTGGGCGACCCGCCGATGTAGGCGACGCCGTCGCCCACTGCCTTGAGCGAGCCGATGCTGGTCTCGGCCACGCCGTCGATCACCCGCAGCGTCCCGCCGTCGATCACACCGAGGCGCGCGCCGTCGGACTCCGACCACGTGCAGACGAGCCTCCCGTCGGCCAGGAACGTGTACCAGGACAGGCCGAACACCCATGCCGGTCCAGCGAACTCGGCGTCCTTGGCGACCAACGGTGCGGACGCGTCCGCCCGATACAGGTTCCACCAACCGGAGCGATCCGACGCGTAGTGCAGCACGCCGTCGGGCGACCATTCGGGCTGCACGATCGATTCGGCCGAGCCCCCGGCGACGTGCACGCCATCGACGTACAGGTCGGTCCCGTCCCACGGCATGTTGGGGTGGTCCCACGACAGCCACGCCAGCTTCGACCCGTCGGGCGACCAACGCGGCGCCGCGTAGAAGTCACGACCGGTCGCCACCACTTCGCCGGTCATCGATCCGTCGAGTGACAGCACGACGATCTCGTTGACGACGTCAGTCGACGCCGGCCCGTTGTGCGTTTCGCGAACACACGCGACGCGGTTGCCGTCGGGCGAGACGCGCATGTCGGCGTAACGGAGCGCCCACCGCGACGGCGGCTCGGGCGTGACCGGCTCGGGCGGCGACCCGGGCGCGTCGACGCGGTACAGGCGTTGGTCTTCGAAGTTGGCGAATACGACGCCGCCGCGGTCGACGGTGTACGCGCCACCGCCGTACTCGTGCACCGTCGTGCGGGCCGACCAGCCTTCGGGGATGGCGTCGCCCGCCGCGCTCGTGACCACAACGCGGCCGCCTTCGAGCGGGCGGCTCTCTAGCCAGTAGACCGTCGAGCCGTCGACCTCGACCTGGCTCAGCCCAACGGTGGCCTCAACCAGCGCCGCCGAGGAGACCGGCGACGGCCATCGACCGTACGGCGTCGCCGGCAAGCGTTACGGGCGGCCGGCGCCGACGGGCGGTGAGTAGTACATCGACATCTGGCGCACGTAGTCGCCGGTGTGCGTCGCCGCGATGATCTGACCGCCGCCGACGTAGATGCCGACGTGGTGGATGTCGCTGTAATAGAAGATCAAGTCGCCCGGCTGCACCGCGCTGAGCGGCACGTGGGTCGTCGACGAGTACTGCGATTGCGAGCTGTGCGGCAGCGACACGCCGCCCGCCTTCCACGCCATCATCGTGAGACCCGAGCAGTCGAAGCTGTCGGGACCGGCGCCACCCCAGTGATACGGCTTGCCGAGTTGGGCGCGGGCGTAGTTGACCGCGTTGCTCGCGCCGGCGGACACGCCAGGGATCGGGCCGAACTTCTCGCTGCCGAACCGTCGCTTGGCCGCTGCTTCGTTCTTGGCCGTGCGACGACCTTGCGCGGCGGCGACCAGGCTCGCCAGCTCGCCGTTGACCTTGGCCAGCGACGCGCGCAGAGCGGCGTCGGCCGCGTTGGCCGCCCGCTCGTCGGCCTTGACCGCGGCGAGGGCGGCGTCGGCCGCGGCGCGGGACCGGTTCAGCTCGTCGCGTCGCTGGGCCATGTTGATCTTGGTGGCGCGCATCTCGTCGATGGCGTCGGTGGCCGCGGTGGCCATCAGTCGCACGTAGGCGCCGGCCCGGGCGGGATCGGCACCGTTGGCCGCTGCCAACGGTTGGCCGCCCCGCATGTACGTCTGGACGGCCTGGGCACGCAACTCGGTCTTGACCCGTCCGGTGCGGGCGTCGGCGTCGCGCATCTTGGCCTCGGCGTCGGCAACCTGCGAACGCAGCGAGTCGACCTTGATGCGGGCGACGTTGACCCGCTCGGCGGCAATGCTGACGCGATTTTCAGCCCGCTCGATCTCGTCGGCCAGGCGCGCCGCTTGAGCCCGTTTGGCACTCAACGGGTCAGCGCTGGCCACCGGCGCGAGCATCTGGACGGCCACAATCGCCATCACCAGCAACGCCCCCAGCTGCCGGCCGCGCCGAAGGACAACGGCTTTGGACGGGTTCACAACGGGGGGTCACGCTAGCCAGAACGACTCGCTGGTGTCCATCCGAGGCCTGTCCGATTCGTACCTTTCGCCAGCCCCACAGGCACGGTGCGGCACACTGCGGTGGTGCTGTTTTCCCAGGTCGTGGCCACGTCGGAACGGGTCGCCGCCGTCTCGGCCCGGAGCGCGAAAATTGCCGCGCTGGCCGAGTTGTTGCGGGCCCTCGACCCCTCCGAGGTCGTGCCGACGGTCGGGTTCCTGACCGGTCGAGCCCGCCAGGGGCGCATGGGCGTCGGCTGGGCAACGCTCGGCGCGACACACGGCCGTTCGGTCGACGAGCCGGTCCTGACGGTGGCCGAGGTCGACGCCGCCCTCGAGGAGCTGTGCGCGCTTGAAGGACCGGGATCGAGCGCGACCCGTGCCGCGGCGCTGACGTCGCTGTTCGACCGGGCCACCGCGGCGGAGGACACGTTCCTCCGCCGGCTGCTGATGGGCGACATCCGTCAGGGCGCCCTCGACGGTGTGATGACCGACGCGGTTGCCACCGCGGCCGGCATCCCGCTGGCCGCGATCCGGCGGGCGGTCATGCTGAGCGGTGACCTGGGCGACACGGCGGCGACGGCCCTCAGCGGCGGCATCGAGAGCGTCGCCGCCGTCGGGCTCGAGGTCCTGCGGCCGGTCAAGCCGATGCTCGCGTCGACGGCGGTCGACGTGGCCACCGCGATCGCCGACTGCGGCCTGGCGTCGGTCGAGTGGAAGCTCGACGGCGCGCGCGTGCAAGCGCATCGAGCCGGTGACGTCGTCCGCCTGTTCACGCGCAGCCTGCGCGATGTCACCGAACAATTGCCGGGCATCGTCGCGCTCGTGCGCTCGCTACCCGTCGACGCGGTGATCCTCGACGGCGAGATGGTGGGGCTGGGCGAAGACGAAGCGCCGGCCGTATTCCAAGACACCATGCACCGCATCAGCCTCGGCGAGGTCCACGCCCGGTTCTTCGATTGCCTCCATGCCGACGGGCACGACCTGTTCGACGCGCCGCTCACCGAACGCCTTGATGCGCTCGAGCGGGTAGCCGCGCCCTTGCGGGTCCCGAACATCGTCACTGACGATCCCGACGAGGCGGCCGCGTTTCTCGAGAGTTCGCTGGCCGCCGGGCACGAGGGCGTCATGGTCAAGACGGCGACGTCGCGATACGAGGCGGGCCGCCGCGGGAAGGCGTGGCGCAAGGTGAAGCCGGTGCTGACGCTCGACCTCGTCGTGCGCGCCGCCGAATGGGGCCACGGCCGCCGTCGCGGCTGGCTCTCGAACCTGCATCTGGGCGCGCGCGATCCCGAGACCGGCGAGTTCGTGATGGTGGGCAAGACGTTCAAGGGCCTCACCGACGCGCTGCTGACGTGGCAGACCGAGCGCTTCCTCGAACTCAAGACCGAGGACACGGGTCACGTCGTCCACGTCCGGCCCGAGATGGTCGTCGAGATCGCGCTCGACGGCGTACAGCGGTCGACGCGTTACCCCGGTGGCGTCGCCCTGCGTTTCGCGCGCGTCCGCGGGTACCGCGACGACAAGGGACCCGAGGAGGCCGACACGATCGACACCGTTCGCGCCATGCTCGCGCCGTGACGTTCGCATTCGATCCTGGCGCGCCGGGATTCGTCGAGGACCCGTACCCGACATACGCGCGCATGCGGACCGAGGCGCCGGTCCACTGGAGCGAGCGGCTCGGCGCATGGATGGTGACGCGCTACGAAGACGTGGACCACATCTTCCGTGACCCGACGTTCTCCTCGGACCGCACGAGGGCCACAAAGTTCAAGGGCGGGCCGCCGACGATGCGGTCGATCCAGAGCGATCCGCCGGAGTACGTCGAGATGCGGGGAGCGATCACCGCGACCCTGACGACGTCGGTCATCGAGGCCATCCGCCCGCGCGTTACACAGTTGGTTCAGGAACTCCTCGACGGGCTGGCGGACCGCGACGAGTTCGACCTGATCGCCGACTTCGCCTATCCGCTACCGATCACCGTGATCGCCGAATTGTTCGGTGTCCCCGAAGGCGATCGCGAGCAGTTCCAGGAGTGGTCAAGCGGGATGGCGAGGGCGATGGACCGCTTCTACTCGCAGGCGGGCACCGGCCTACGCGACATGGCCGTGTACTGCGCGTCGCTGGCGAGAGCGCGGCAAGAAACGCCGGGCGACGACCTCATCAGCGCTCTGCTCAGCATCGAGGGCCTCACGTTCCAAGAAGTGGTGAGCCTGTGCTCGACGCTCATCTTCGCCGGCCACGAGACGACCACGAACCTCATCGGCAACGGGGTGCTCGCCCTCTTGCGAAGCCCGGATCAACTGGCGCGCATGCGGGCGATCGGCCACGACGTGGTGGACGTGCGGATCGCCATCGAGGAGATGCTGCGATTCGACAGCCCGGCCCAGATGTTGTCCCGGGTTGTCGCCACCGATGTCGAGCTCGGCGGGGAACACCTCAAGGCGGGCGACGCGCTCCTGGCGCTGATCGGCGCCGGCAACCACGACCCGTCTGTGTTCGCCGACGCCGAGGACCTCGACGTCGACCGTCATCCCAACCCGCATCTCGGCTTCGGCGTCGGCCTGCACTACTGCGTCGGCGCCGCGCTGAGTCGGCGCGAAGCCCAGGTAGCCATCCCCGCGCTCCTCGAGCGGTTCCCTCGGATGCGACTGGCCGGCGCGCCGCGCTGGCGCGACACGATCGTGCTGCGCGGCCTCGAGTCATTGCCGATCAGCGTTGGATGAGATCGTCGCGGCCGTCGCGGCCGTCGAGCGGCGTCCCGTTCTCGTCGGGCTGACCGGCCCGGTAGCCGTCGGGAAGACGACGACGGCGAACCGGTTGGCCGAGGCGCTGGCGCCGCTGCGGACCGCCGTCGTCAGCACCGACGGGTTCCTGCTGTCGAATGCGGTGCTCGCGGAACGCGGCTTGTCCATGCAGAAGGGCTTCCCGGAGTCGTTCGACACCGACGCGCTCTCGCGCTTCCTTGCCGAGGCACGAGAGGGCGCGGCGCATCTGCAAGCCCCGCTGTATGACCACCTGACGTACGACGTGGTTCCCGACGGCTACATCGACGTCGTCGTCGGGGACGTGCTCATCGTCGAAGGCGTGAACGCGCTCCTGCCCGCGCACATCGACGCGTACGACGTCACGGTCTACGTGGACGCGCCGGATGACGCGGTGTTCGGATGGTTCCTCGATCGGCTCGCCGCGCTGTTCGTCGAAGCGCGCGACGACCCGAACTCGTTCTACGCGGTGTTCGCCAACTGGCCGCGCGAACAGGTTGACGAGTTCGCGCGCAGCGCATGGGACGGCATCAACGCCGTCAACCTCGAGAACCACATCCGCCCGGCGCGCGAGCGGGCCCGCTTCGTTATCGAGAAGGCGGCCGACCACTCGGTCGAGCGCGTCGTCGTCCGCTAGACGCGGGCAGCGCGCAGGGCGGCGCGGCGAACTTTGCCGGCGTCGTCGCGGAGGGGCTCCTGCACGATCTCGATGCTGCGCGGGAGCTTGTACCGGACCAGGCGATCGCGCAGGAACTCGAGGAGGTCGGCGTCGCTGAGCGCGCCGGCGTCGGCCTCGATGATGGCGTGAATCACGTTGCCCTTGTCCTCGTCGGGCAGCCCGATGACCGCGCACGACCGCACCGCCGGATGCTCGTTGATCGCGGCTTCGACCTCGGCCGGATACACGTTGGCCCCGCCGGTGAGGATCATGTCCTGCTGGCGATCGCCCAGATAGAGGAAGCCCTCCTCGTCCATGTAACCCATGTCGCCGAGCGACTCCCAGCCGCCGTCGAGCTGGCGCGCCTCGGCGCCGACGTAGCGGTACGTCGGCGTGTCGCGGCCGACCGGCCGCATCCAGACCTCGCCGAACTCACCGGGCGGCAACCGGTTGCCCTCGGCGTCGCAGATCATCAGCTCGCCGGTCATGGCCCGGCCGACGGATCCGCGATGGGTGAGCCAGTCGACGCCGCTGATGACGGTGCCGCCCTGGCCCTCGGTGCCCGCGTACAGCTCGATGATGCGCTCGGGGCCGAGCCACTCGATCCACGCTTCCTTCAACCACGGCGGACACGGCTCGGCCAGGTGCCAGACGAGCTGCAACGACGACAGGTCGTAGCGGTTGCGGTCCTCTTCCGGCAGCCGCCAGATCCGCTTCATCATCGTCGGGACGAGGTAGACGACCGCGGCGCGGTGCTCCTCGATCGCGGCCAGCGTGCCTTCGGCGTCAAAGCGCGGCAACACGATGACGTGGCCGCCGCCGAGCAAGGCCTGACAGGCCCAGACCAGCGGACCGTTGTGGTACAGCGGGCCCGGCATCACGAGGCTCCCGCCCGGTGGGATCAGCAACGAGAGCGGACCGTCGGCGTCCATGGTCGCCGGATCGCCGGACACGATGAGCTTGGGCCGTCCCGTTGAGCCCCCGGAAGTCGGCGCTTTCCACGCGGGCGACACCGCGTCGGGCAACGGTCCGTCGTCAAGGTCGGCCGGTGGCGTGTAGCCCACCGGGAGACAGCGGCGGTCGGGGAAGGCGTCGACCTCGACGCCAAGGATCACCTTCGGATCGGCCAGCTCGACGATGGCTTCGATCTCACGACGCGGCAAGCTGGCCGAGACGGGCTGCGGGATGGCGCCGAGCTTCCACGACGCGACGAAGGCGACGAACCAGTCGACCGAGTTGGGCAGCGCGATCGTCACCATGTCGCCGAGGCCGACGCCGCCACCTTGCAAATCCCGCGCCAACCGGTTGGCGCGCGACTCGAGCTCGGCGCGGGTCACGCGCTCGGCGCTGCAGGTGATCGACGCTGCGTCAGGCGCCTCGGCCGCCAAGTCGCTGATCCGCTGCGCGAACGAAATCTTGTTCGTCATGCCCTCATACTGGCTGCCTAACGTGCGCTCATGCCGAGTGGCGTCGCCAGCAGGTAGCCCTCGATACCGCCAGACCTCTCTCAGAGAGGGTTTGCCTGCGTGCAGTAGTTGGTGTGCACACACCAACTACTGCACGCGGCCGCGCGTTTATTGCTCCGGCAGAAAGTCCTTGAAGACGTCCATCTGTTTCCATTCGGGGACCGGCGGGACGTGGCCGGGCTTCGGGGCGTAGACCGACTGCTCGTCGAGATGCATGCGGTGGATGTAGCGCGGGCAGTTCGGGAAGATGCGTGATACCTCGACGCGGACGACGAGTTGGGCGCCCTCGAACGCGGCGACCACGTCCGGTTCGTCGTGCAGCGTCGCGGTTCCGTGGACGCGCATGCGGTTCGGCCTTTCGAAGTCGATGAAGAGCAGCGCGACGTTGGGATTGACGGCCACGTTGCCGAGACTGCGGAACTGGCCGTTGCCGTCGTAGCTCGGAAAGACAAGCGTGCTCGGCCCGGCCACGCGTACAAAACCGGGGACGCCGCCCTTGTACGAGCAGTCGGGAAAGCCATCGGCGTCGGCGGTGGCGAGGAAGAACATCGACGCCTGCTCGACGATGGCCCGGTCGTCGTCGGTGAACACGTGGTGCATGACGATCTGCTCGAGCCGATCGGCGATGCGACGGCTGTCGAACCGATCTTGGAGAGCCCTGGCACCTGCGTGGTAGGCATCGTGCTCCGTCATGTCGATCAGGCTACGTCTGGGGTCTGCCGCCGTCCTCGTCGCGCTCGCCGCCGCCGGTGCGCCGCCCGCCACCGCCGCGTCCACGCTGCCCTGGCTGCACGTGGCCCACCGCCGCGGGCAGCTCCCGGTGATCGCCGACGCCGCCGGCCGGACCGTGCTGTTGCGCGGCGCCAATGCGAGCGGCTTCGAGGACGACTGGTACAGGGACCGGAATCCCGACGGCACCCAGAAGGTGGCGCCGTTCTGGCCGATCGACGTCAACGCCTACAAGGGCGGACGCTGCCCGGCGAACTCACACGTCATGTCGCAGCCCGCCCTGTGCGAGTCCGACGTGATCGAGATGCGGACGCTCGGCTTCAACATGATGCGGCTGACGTTGAGTTGGAGCGCGCTCGAATCGACCCCGGGCCACTACGACCGCGCCTACCTCGACCGCATCGAGCAGGTCGTCAGCTGGGCCGCCGCGCAGCACATCTACGTGCTGCTCGATATGCACCAGGACAACTACAGCCGCTTCATCGCGCCAACCTCGCCGGTCGATGCGCCGCCTCTCCTTACGTCGACACCGGGCAGCGGCAACCACGCGGCCGGCGCGCCGCCGTGGGCGATCGTCACCGACGGCGAACCGTCGACCGCGCTGGCCGGGCAGGACTTCACCAACGCGCAGATGGAAGCGGCGTGGACGTCGTTCTGGCTCAACCGCCGCGTGGCCGTGCCGCAGGGGGAAGCGCCCGGGCCCGGTTTGCAGGACCACTACATCGGCGCCATGGCGGCGGTCGCCCGCCGCGTACGCAACAACCCGGTCGTCGCCGGCTACGAGATCATGAACGAGCCTCTACCCGGCTTCGTACAGGAGCCGGCGTTCTCGGCGACGCTGCTCTATCCGTTCTATCGGCGGGTGATCGCCGGTGTTCCCGATCGCCGCCATCTGTTCTTCTTCGAGCCGATGGCGTTGCGGAACCTGCTCGACGCCGCGCCCCAGCTCTCGACGCCGTTCACGTCGTACCGAAACATCGTCTACGCGCCGCACGTCTACACCCACGTCTTCACCGTCGACGCCAGCGTGCCGAACGCGTCAGCGCTGCCGTACCCACTGTCATACGACCAGGCGTTCCGCACGGCCACGCTCGAGGCGCGGGCCATGCGCGCCGCGTTGTTCATCGGTGAGTACGGCAACGGCGCGCTCTCCGACGACACGCGCCTGGCGCCCGAGACGGCCGCGCTCGACCGCCATCGTGCCGGCGGCGCGGTGTGGCACTGGAAGGCGAATTGCGATCCCGGCACGGGGCCCGCCGGCTGCCCGGACTCGTGGGGGATGTTCTACGGCGATCCGGCGGCGTCACCCGCGCACAATCTCGGCATCAAGCCCACCCGGCGCAAGTACCTCTCCCGCGCCTTCCCGCGCGCCACGGCCGGGGACCTGGTCGACATGGCCTTCGACCCTGACAGCGGCGGTTTCGCCATGACCGCACGCGCGTCGCGACGGGTTCCCTCAGGGGCGACAGACCGTGAGACCGTCGTGTTCATTCCCGCCGCCGTCACCGACGAGCCGTGGGTCGCCGGACGGGCGACCATCGACCGGATCGACGCCGTGCCTGGCGGCGGGCGCCTCCTCTACGTGGCACCGACCGGCCGGGGCATGTACACAGTCGGCGTGTCTCCCCGCACGGATAACCAGTAGTGCGTCATCGCCTTGCAATCGCCGCCTTCGCCTTGGCGGCCGCGGTCGGTGCGCCTATGCACGCCCAAGCCGCCACCGAACCGGCGGCGACGCCGCGGGCGAGGTGCGGCCCAGGTTCGCATCCCGAAACCGCGATGCAGGGCCGCATGACCACAGCCGAGTACGTGCTCGGCCGCAGCGCCGACGGCCTCACGTGCAACACCAAGCTGATCGGCCACGTCGGCGCGACCGGCGGCTTCCGCGTCCACCGCTATGTCGATGCGGCCGGCCACGAGTGCGCGTACTACGACACGACGCGGCTGTTCCCGACGCAATACCTACAAGGCGGCACGTCGGGCGTCGCGGTGCTCGACATGACCGATCCGACCCATCCCGTGCAGACCGCGCTGCTACTGACGCCGGCGATGATCACGCCGCACGAGTCGCTGAGCATCAACGTCAAGCGCGGCCTGCTCGCGGCGGACATGGGCAACCCGTTCACCTACCCCGGCTTCGTGGACATCTACGACCTCACAGGCGACTGTCGCCATCCCGTCCTCAAGTCGACCCTGCCGATCGGCGTCCTCGGCCACGAGGGCGGCTTCGCACCGGACGGGCTCACGTTCTACGTGACGTCGATCGCCGGCGTGCTCAGCGCGGTTGACGTCAGCAACCCCGCGCTCCCCGTGCTGCTCACCACCGACTTCGGCTACCGACCGCACGGCATCAACATCAGCGACGACGGCAATCGGCTCTATATGGCCGACATCGCCAACGCCGACGCGACGGCTGGTCTCACCATCCTCGACGTGAGCGATATCCAAAGTCGGAAGCCGCTGCCGAAATTCCGTGTGGTGAGCAAGCTCTCCTGGGGCGTGGTGAGCATCCCGCAGACCGCGATCCCGGTCACGATCGGCGGCCGCAGGTATGTGGTCGAGATGGACGAGTTCGCGCGCAACGCGTACACCGGCTACGACCCGGCGGAACCAGTCGGCGCGGCGCGCATCATCGACATCGCCGACGACACGAAGCCGCGTGTCGTCTCGGACATCCGCCTGGCCGTGAACGTGGCCTCCAACCGAGCGGGGATCGGCACGGATCCGGGCGCGACCAACGGCCTCGGCGGCTACACCGGCCATTACTGCGCGGTCCCACAGCGCGTCGATCCGGGCATCGTCGCCTGCACGTTCAACCTGTCCGGATTGCGCATCTTCGACATCCGCGACCCGTTCCATCCGAAGGAACTGGCGTACTTCAACAAGATGCCCGCCGGGCAAACGGCGTCGGCCATGTCGGCACCCGCGTTCGTTCCCAGCCGCAGCGAGATTTGGTACGCCGACGGCAACAGCGGCTTCTACGTCGTCCGGCTCACGAATGGCGTGTGGCCGTTCACCACGCCGAGCGCATCGGCGGCAGCCGGCGCGGCGGTCTCCCGTCCCGCTCCGACGCCCGCCAAGCGCGTCCTGGCCGTCACCGGTCGCCCGGCGCCGCTGCTCGCCGCGGGCGTCGCGCTAGTCGGCGCGCTGGTCAGCCGGCGACTACGTCGGCGACGATCGCCGAAAGTTCAGCCGGGTAGCGGCTGAGGAAGTACTCGAAGATCGGCTCGATCTCGCCGAAGAGGTTGGTGTCGGGGGCCAAGGCGGCAGCGAAGCCGTTGAGGTAGAGCAGGTTCTTGAAGAACAGCACGAGTTCCTTCGGCAGGCGGAAGCCGTTGGACGCCAACGTGCGGATGATCGCCCCGAGGGCTTGGCCCAGCTTGTCGACGGTCAACTCGCGGTCGCGCGCCAGCAACGACGGGTCGATCTCGTTGAGGTTCGCCTCCATCTCCTTGGCCAGCGCGTCGAGGTCGGCGCCGGCCGGGATGGCGCCGAACTGCTGCATGCCCTGGAGCTGAAGCTTGGTGTCGTTGCGGGCGAAGCCGAACAGGAACCGCACCGCCGCGGCGCGCTGCTCGGCGTTGAGGCGACCGGCGATACCGAAGTCGATCAGCGAGAAATCGCCGTCGGGATTCACGAGAACGTTGCCGGCGTGGAGATCGCCATGGAAGACGCCGTACGCGATCGTGTGCTCGAGGACGCCCGTCGTCGCCAGACGGAGCAGCCGCTCGCCGTCGACCTTGTCGGGGTAGGCCTCGAGCGCGTCGGTGTAGCGGACGCCGGGCACGCGTGTCATCACCAGCACGTCCTCGGACGTCAGATGCGGGATCGGACGGGGGAACGTGGCGAAGTCGTGGCCGGCGTCCTCCGATGCCAGCGCGAGCTCGATCTGGTTCAGCGCCTCGAAGCGAAAGTCGATCTCCTCGAGGACGAGTTGGGCGAACAACTCGACGAAACCCGACAGGTTGGCGACGCGCGCCGACTTCGAGGCCCGCTCGGCCGCCGCCGCGGCCAACGCCATCGACCGCAGATCGGTGTCGAACTGTTCGCGCAGGCCAGGACGACGGATCTTGACGACCACCTCGGTGCCGTCGGGAAGCCGGGCCGCGTGAACTTGGCCGATCGACGCCGCGCCGAGCGGCGTGGGATCGAAGTCGAGAAGCATCGATTCGAGCGGCACCTCGAAGGTCTCCTCGAACCGCGACTCGGCCATGCCCGGCGGCAGCGGTGTGACCGTGTCGCGGCACCACCCGAACGCCTCCACCCACTCATCGGGCAACAGGCCTTGCGCGGTCGCGATGAACTGCCCGAGCTTGACGTAGGTCGAACCGCCGGCCTTCACCAGTTCCTGCACGTGCTTGATGGCCGCGCCCTTCTCCAGGGTCCCGGCGCGGAAGCGACGAACGTCGCCGCGAATCCCCGGTGCCGCCGCCCGGGCACCGCGACCCAACTTGGCGCCGGTGCGCCCGACCGCGGCGATCGACGCCGGCCGCAGCGACGGTCGGGCCAGCGCCGAGGCCTCGGCGGCGACGCGAGCGCGGGCCCCGGGGCCCCACGCCAGCCACCTGCGCGCGTAGTCGCGCAACCCGCCCTGTTCATCCATCCCCTTGGTGCGGTTGAGGACGTCGATCATGTCGGGTAACGGCGGCGCAGCGGCCATGCCGTTCATCGTATGTTTCCGGCCGTGCTCATCACCGGGCTGGATGCGTTGGACGTCCGCTTCCCGACGTCGCGGCATCTCGACGGCTCCGACGCCATGAACCCCGACCCGGACTACTCGGCCGCCTACGCCATCCTGCGAACCGACGACAGCGCCGGCCGCGAAGGCCACGGCCTCACATTCACGATCGGCCGCGGCAACGAGATCTGCGTCGCCGCGATCAACGCGTTGCGGCCGTTCGTCGTGGGCCGCGACGTTGAGGAGTTGGTCGCCGACCTCGGCGGTTTCTGGCGCCGGGTGACCGGCGACAGCCAGCTGCGGTGGATCGGGCCAGAGAAGGGCGCGATCCACATGGGGGCCGCGGCGGTCGTCAACGCGCTGTGGGACCTGTACGCCAAGATCGATGGCAAGCCGGTGTGGCGGCTACTCGCCGAGATGTCGCCGCAGCAACTCGTCGACCTCGTCGACTTCCGCCACATCTCCGACGCGCTGACGCCCGACGACGCGCTGATGATCCTCGAGACCCAGGCGCCGACGCGCGCCCAACGCACCGCGGAGTTGGAGCGCGACGGCTACCCGGCGTACATCACGTCGGTCGGATGGCTGGGCTACGACGACGACAAGGTCGCCCGGCTCTGCCAGGAAGCGGTCGCCGGTGGGTGGACCAACCTCAAGATGAAGGTGGGCGGCGACCCAGCCGACGACCAGCGCCGCGCCGCGCTGATCCGCAACGCGTCGGGCGACGACGTGCGGCTGATGATGGACGCCAACCAGGTGTGGGATGTCGACGACGCCATCGCCGCCGTCCGCGCCTTGGCGCCCTACGACCCGTATTGGATCGAGGAGCCGACGTCACCGGACGACGTGTTGGGCCACGCGGCCATCGCCCGGGCGATCGCGCCGATCGCGGTCGCCACCGGCGAGCACGTCCACAACCGGATCATGTTCAAGCAGTTCATGCAGGCCGGCGCCATGGCGTTTTGCCAGCTCGATGCGTGCCGGCTCGGCGGCGTCAACGAGGTCGTTGCCGTGCTCCTCCTCGCGGCCAAGTTCGGCATCCCGGTCTGCCCGCACGCCGGCGGCGTCGGGCTGTGCGAGTACGTGCAGCACGTCTCGGCGTTCGACTACATCGCGGTGAGCGGGAGCCTCGACGGTCGCATGATCGAGTTCGCCGACCACCTGCACGAGCACTTCTTCGACCCCGCCGTCGCGCGGGCCGGGCGTTACGTCCTGCCCACCGCGCCGGGCTACAGCGTGCAGATGCGTCCGGCGTCGCTCGAGGAGTTCGCCTTCCCCAACGGCGCGGCGTGGAGCACCGCGTGACGTTGCGCGTCGCCCTCGTGGGTGGCCCGATGTATGACGGCCTGTACGCGCTGCTCGACGGCGACGATGTCGACGTCGTCGTGCACGAGGACCACCCGACGCTCAACCGTGCCGTCGCCAAGCTCCTCGCCGCCGGCGAGCGGATCGACGTGCTGTCGACCCACTCGAAGTACGCCCCGTCGCAAGCGCAGTGGCTGCAACCGTTGGACGGCGTCATCGACGTCGGCGCGCTGGCCAGCCAGGCCGTGGAGCTGTGCCGCTTCGACGGCACGCTCCTCAGCGCGCCGCGCAACATCGACGTGCGCGTCCTCTGGTACCGCACGGATCTGGTCGACACGCCGCCGGCAACGTGGGCCGACCTGGTCGCATCGAAACACGCCTTCGCCTTCCCGGGCCGCGAGTCGGGTCTGTTCGGCACGTTCTTCGAGATCGTCGTCGCGTATGGCGGCCGCCTGTTCGACGACGCCGTGCAACCGGTGATCGTCAGCCCTGAGGCGGTGGTCGCCGTGGAGCTGCTGTGCGCGCTCGCCCGGCGCGCCCCCGACGATCTGCCGACGTGGCACTACGACCAGGTCGACGCCGCGTTGCTCGATGGGCAGGTGGCGATGGCCGCCGCCTGGCCGGGCGGGTACGGCCCGATGCGAGCCAGCGACCTGTACCCGCGGTTGGCGGCCGCGCCCTACCTGGGTGGTCCGGCGGCGCGCGTGTCGTACGCCGGCGTGCACTCGTGGGCGATCCCGACGACGTGTGCCGACGTCCCCTCGGCCATCGCCCTAATCGAACGGCTTGTTTCAGCCGATGCCGGCGCGCTGGACGCGGCCGGCGGGTCCGTATGCGCCCACGTCGACGCCTTCGCCGCCGTCGAACCGGCCGATGCCACTGACGAGCGCCGGCTCGAGATCACGCGCGACACCATCGCCAACGCCATGATCACCTATCCCTCGCTCAGCCGGTTCCCGGAGATCGAGGACGCCGGTTGGAGCGCGATCAACGCCGCATTACGCGGTGAACTCGATCCCAAGACCGCGGTGCAACAGATTCAACGCGCCGCAGAGGAGGTACTCGCGTGAGGGTTGACGGTCTGCGCGCAGTCGTGACCGGCGCGGCGTCGGGCATCGGTCTAGCCACGGCGCGGTTGCTGGTCGAAGAAGGGGCGCAGGTCGCCGGCCTCGATCGGGACCGGCCGCCGGACAATGCGGGCGTGGTCGCGGTGATCGCCGACGTCACCGACCAGCCATCGATGGACGCCGCCGCCGCCGCGGTTGCCCAAGAGTTGGGCGGGGTCGACATCGTCGTCGCCAACGCGGGCATCGGCGCGTCGGGGACGGTCACCGACAACGACGACGACGAGTGGCACCGCGTCTACGACGTGAACGTGGTCGGCATCGTGCGCACGATCCGCGCTTTCCTTCCGTTACTGCGGCGGTCCGACTCACCCGCCATCGTGTGCACGTCGTCGGTGGTGGCGACGACGGGACTCGTGCAACGGGCGTGCTACGGCGCGAGCAAGGGCGCCGTGCTCTCGCTCACGCTGGCGATGGCGGCCGACTACGCGGCCGAGGGCATCCGCGTGAACTGCGTCTGTCCGGGCACCGTCGACACGCCGTGGGTCGGGCGGCTGCTCGACCAGGCCGACGATCCGGCCGCCGCCCGCGCCAACCTGGTCGCCCGCCAGCCGATCGGCCGGCTGGGCACCGCCGAGGAAATCGCCGACGCGATCGTGTACCTGGCGTCGCCGCGCGCCGGCTACGTGAGCGGCACCGCCTTGGCGATCGACGGCGGCATCACCGGCTTTCGCGTGCCCGCAAAGTGAGGGAGGCGGCGCAACTCGGATTGGGCTGCGCGCCGCTGGGCAACATGTTCAGCCCGATCACCGACGACGACGCGCGCGGTGCGATCGACGCGGCGTGGGACGCCGGCATTCGGTTCTTCGACGCCGCGCCGCTGTACGGCCACGGCCTTTCGGAACAACGGCTCGGCGCCGCGCTCCAGAATCGGCCACGCGACGAGACCACGATCGCGACCAAAGTCGGCCGGCTGCTCGTGCCGGGCGTGGACCCAAGATCGATCTTCGTCGACGTCCCCCCGGTCCGGCCGGTGTTCGACTTCTCCTACGACGCCACAATGCGATCGCTCGAGGAGAGCCTCGAACGGATGGGTGTCGACCGCGTCGACCTGCTCCACGTCCACGACCCGGACAACCACGGCGACGACGCGCTGGCCGGTGCGTTCCCCGCCCTCCGCCGCTTGCGCGACGAGAAGGTCGTCGGGGCGATCGGCGCCGGCATGAACCAGTCGGCGATGCTCGCCCGCTTCGTGCGCGAGGCCGACGTCGACTGCGTGTTGGTCGCGGGCCGCTTCACGCTGCTGGATCAGTCGGCGCTCCACGACCTGCTGCCGCTCGCCCTGGAAAAGGACGTGTCGGTGATCGCGGCCGGCGTCTTCAACAGCGGACTACTCGCCGATCCGAAACCCGGAGCGCGGTACGACTACGCACCGGCGCCCGCCGCGCTCGTCGAGCGGGCGCTTTCGATCGCGGCCATCTGCGCCGATCACGACGTGCCGCTGCGCGCCGCCGCGCTCCAGTTCCCGCTACGCCATCCGGCGGTGACCCGTGTCCTGACGGGCGCCCGCACCGCCGCCGAGATCACGCAGAACGTCGCCGACTTCCAGCGCCCGATCCCCGACGAACTGTGGACCGCGCTCGGCGCCTACACCCACTCGAAGTAGCGCTGCAGCTCCCAGTCGGTCACGGCGGCAGCGTCGGGATCGCCGCCTTCGCTGTGGAACATGAGCCATTCCCACTTGCGGCTCTCGACCCAGTGGTCGACGAACTCGTCACCGAGCGCGGCGCGCAATCGCGTGTCGGCCGCCAACGCTTCGGCCGCCGCGGTTATCGAGGTCGGCAGCCGGGCGTAGCCCTCGGGCAGGCCCCACGGCAGGTGCGCGACTGGCGCCGGCGGCTCGAGCTTCTCTTCGAGCCCGGCCATGCCGCCGGCCAGCACCGTCGCCAGCACGAGGTACGGGTTGGCGTCGGCTGACGCGATGCGGTGCTCGACGCGCGCCAGAGCGCCAGAGCGCGTGATCGTGCGGAAGGCGGCGCCCTTGTTCTCCTCGCCCCACGTCGGCGTGGTCGGCACCGCGGCAAAGTCGACTTGGCGACGGAACGAGTTGATCGTCGGCGTGTAGATCGACGTCGCGCCGGTCGCGGTCGCCAGCGACCCGGCAACCCAGTGACGGATGAGGTCGCCCTCGGCGAACGCCGGCGATCCGTCGCGCCACAACGACAAATGCAGGTGCAGGCCGCTGCCGTAGATCGGGAAGGGCCGCGCCATGAACGTGACCGCGTGGCCATGCTCGTACGCCGCGTCGCGAAGAGCGCGCTTGGCCCGGACGGTGCGGTCCGCCGTCGTCACGGGATCGGCCGGCGCCAGGTTCAGCTCGAACTGCCCCGGGGCGGCCTCGTCGTTAAATGCCTCCCACGGGATGCCCATGGCTTCGAGCCGCTCCGTGGCGGACCGCAGGATCGGTAGGAACTGCGACGAGCGCTGCGTGAGGTACGCCATTTTGTGCGCGTCGCCACCGAGTGGCGTCAGACCCTTGAACTTCTGCTCGTGCGCTTCGCGCAACGACTCCTCGACAACGAAGAACTCGAGCTCGAACGCCGTCTTGGCCTCGTAGCCCAATGTCGCAAGACGCGCCTGCTGCCGCTGGAGCAGCGAGCGCGGGCACACGGGAATCGGCGTCCCGTCTACCGCGGCGAACGTGCCGAGGTAGCTAACGACGCCGGGTACGTCGGGCACCGGCGTCTCGGTGGTGAGGTCGGGACGGAGGTACATGTCGCCTAGTGCCGCCTGGCGCCACTCGCCCCACCAGCCGAGCTGCGGCGTGCCGGCCAGGTCCATCGCCAGCACGAAGTCGGCCAGACACACGCCTTCCGGGAGGCACTGGGCGAACTTCTCGGGCGACACGTGTTTGCCGACGAGCGGACCGTCGAGGGTCGTGCCCTCGATGCGCACCATCTGGCTCGTCACGTTCGGCCCAGGAGCAGTTGGGAGATGACGCCCACGAAACGCGACAGCGCGGGGAAGTCGGCGACGACTTGCACGCGGTGCTCGAGGATGGCGGCACCGAGATGGTCGCCGCCGGTGAACACGCCGAGCAGCGCCCAGGCCGGGCCGTGAACCTCGACCGACGTGGTGCCGGGTGATCCGCACAACGTCTCGCCACCTTCGTCGGTGCACACCACCCGCAGCTGGTCGGGAAGTCCGGCCCGCCCGTCGGCCCACGCCCAGAACTCGTCGACCGCGCCGGCCCATCCTCCCGGCGTCGGCGGATCGAGCACTTTCGAGACGCCGAGGGCGAAGCCGAGGTGGCGGGCCGCGCCCTTCACCTTGGGCTTGGGCGCGCCCGGACGGCCCATCGTGTTGAGGTCCACGCTGATCGTCACGTCGGCCGCCGGATCGGCGCCGTGCGCCACGTGGACGGCGCCCTTGGCGAAGGCGATGGTGACCGCTTGCGGGTCGGTCGTCGACTTGAGCGCGACCCGCCCGTTGAGTCGTTCCATCGTGCGGGCCAGCTTGGGCTGGGTACTCGCCCGCCGCAGGGTACCGCCGAGAATGTGCACGATCGGAGGGCCGTGCTCCTCCAATGTGATCGTCACCATCGGCAGAACGTACCGTTGGGGCCGTGCCGCCGCTGATTGGGATCTCGTCGTGGCGCCAGGCCGCGTTCACCGACGGGCAGGACGTCAACTCGCTGGTCACCCACGCGAGCTACGCGCGCGCCGTCGAGAAGGCGGGTGGACTTGTGGTGATCCTGCCCGAACTGGCGCCCGAAGACGTCGACCAACTGCTCGATCGCATCGACGGCGTCGTCCTCGTCGGCGGCCCCGACGTCAACCCGTCACGCTACGACGCACCGGTCGGGCCCGAGACCGATCCGGCGCCCGAGGGCCGCGACGCGTTCGACCTCGCGTTGGCGCAGCGATGCGTCGCGCGCAACCACCCGATGCTCGCCGTGTGCCGCGGGATCCAGGTGCTCAACGTCGCCCTCGGCGGCACGCTCCACCAGCATCTCGACGACCACATGGTCCGCGACCGTTGGAACGAGACGGTGCACCGCGTGAAGATCGAGCCGGACAGCGCGCTGGCGCGCATCGTCGGCACGACCGACCTCGAGGTCAACTCCCTTCACCATCAGGCGCTCGACGCGCTGGGCGACGGCGCGACGCCAGTGGCGTACGCCGAAGACGGGACCACCGAGGCGATCGAGATCGACGGCGTCCCGAACGTGCTCGGTATCCAGTGGCACGCCGAGCTCTTGCGGCACCGGCCGGAGCAGCTCGCCCTCTTCGCCAACCTCGTCGCCGCGAGTTAGCGCGAAGCGGTCGCCTTCTTCTTCTTCTTGGCGCCGTTCGCGGTGCGGGCGCCCGAGCGGTTGATGGCCGACTCGTCGGTGCCGAGATAGGACTCGATCACACGCGGGTGATCCAGCACTTCCTTGGGCGTGCCTTCGGCGATGACGCCGCCGAGTTCGAGGGCGACCATCTTGTCGCAGATCGTGCTCAGCAACGGCATGTCGTGTTCGATGACGAGCATCGAACAGCCGGTGTGCTCACGGACGCGTAGGAGCAGCGGCGCGAGCGCTTCCGTCTCCTTCTGGGCGACGCCGCCCGAGGGCTCGTCCAGCATCAACACCTTGGGGTCTTGGGCGAGGATGCACGCCAGGTCGACGATGCGGCGGCTACCGGTCGACAGCTCGCCGGTGAGCTTCTCGCGGAACGCGCCGAGACCCATGAGCTCGACCAGCTCGTCGACCTTTTCCCATACGGCCAGCTCCGACTCGTAGGACGCCGGTAGCTGGAACGCGGCGGCGACCATCTCGCGCGACGCGATGTGGCGCTCGCGGGCGACGGCGATCGTCTCGGCAACGGTGAGCGACGGGTACAGGAGCGCGTCCTGGAACGACCGTCCGAGCAGCCCGCGCGCCCGCTCGTACGAGGGCAGGTCGCTGACCTCGGTACCTCGGAGGAAGATGCGGCCACCGTCGATCTCGAGAAAGCCGGAGATGCAGTCCATCAAGGTGGTCTTGCCCGCGCCGTTGTGACCGATCAGACCGAGGATCTCGCCCTCGCGGAGCTGCAGATCGACTTCGTCGACCGCGGTGATCCCGCCGAAGCGCTTGACCACGGCCAGCGTCTCGAGCACGACCGGGGCGTCCTCGGGGATCTCGCGGCCCTTGTGGATCGCCGCCGCCTTGTCGATGTCGGGACTCTCGACTTCGTCGGCCGCCTGCTTGGCGTTGGCGCCGGCGATGAAGACCGAGCGCAGGATGTCGGGGCGATCGAGCAGCTCGGCGGCGTCGCCTTCGAAGCGAACCTCGCCCTTCTCCATGAACACGGCCCGCTTGGCCAGATTGAGCGCGACGTTCACCGACTGTTCGACGATGACGATCGTGGTGCCGCGGCGATGGATCTCGCGGACAACCTCGAGCAGCTGAGCGACGATCGTGGGCGCCAGGCCGAGCGACAGCTCGTCGATCATCAGGAGTTCAGGCCGGGTCATGAGCGCACCGCCCAGGGCCAGCATCTGCTGCTCGCCGCCCGAGAGGTTGCCGGCCATCTGGCCGGTCCGGGCGGCGAGGATCGGGAACAGCTCCTCGACTTCGGCCCGCGCCGCCTCGATCCGTTCCGGGTCCTTCCGGATGGTCCACGCCGCGAGGCGCAGGTTCTCGGCCACCGACAGGGTCGGGAACACGCCCTTTCCGCCCGGCATCAACGAGATGCCGCGGTGCGTCGTGACGTCGGCCGGCAACTTGGTGATGTCCTCGTCCTTGAACGTGACCGTTCCGTTGAAGGGCCGCACCAACCCGCAGATGCCCTTGAGGAGTGTCGACTTGCCGGCGCCGTTGGTACCCAGCAGAGCGACGATCTCGCCGTCGGCGACTTCGAAGTCGACGCCGAAGAGGATCTGCACCGACCCGTAGGCCATGTCGATGCCCTTGCACGACAGCAGGGTCACTTGGCCGCTCCCACTCGTTGACGACCCGTATCGCCGTTACTCGACGGTTCGGCGAGGGCGCCGCGCAGCAGGTCGACCTCGTCGGCCGCGTGGTCGCCCGACGCGTCGCGCTTGTCGGCCACGAGGCTCGGAACGATGATGCCGCGGCGCTCGGCGATGCGACGCAGCACGCGGTCGCGCCCGTTGAACACCAACTGGCCCAGGCCGCCTGGCAACAGGTAGAGCACGACGAGCAGGCCCGCGCCGTTCAGCGCGAGGCGGAGGTCGCCCAGCCAGGTCAGCGTTTCGAGGTACTTGAACAGGAGCACGCCGATGAGTGCGCCGGTGATCGATCCCAGACCGCCGATGACCGCGGTCGAGAACACCGTGATCGAGTCGATCGGGCTGAACGTTCCGACGCTGAGACCTTGAATGAGGATGATCTGTAGCGCGCCGGCCACGCCGGCGATGGCGCCGGCGAGGAGGAACCCGGAGAGCTTCGTCACCGTCGTCGGCACGCTGGCCGACTCGGCCGCCCGTTGGTTGTCGCGAGTGGCGACGAGCACCCGGCCGCTCCGCGCCTTGCGGACGCCGAGGGCGACGAGGATGGACAGAACGAGGAACGCCAGGCAGACGACATACATGTCGTAGTTGTTCTCGAGGTCGAACCGCTTCCACAGCAGGCCGCGGCTCACGCTGGTCTGGATGAACTGCGGGAACGTGTTCTGGTTCAAGAAGTAGTTGTCGAGCGCGATGGCGAAGGCCAGCGTGGTCACCGCGAGGAACAGCCCGCGTATTCGGAGCGCCGGTATGCCCACGATGAGCGCGACCAAGGCGCCGACCGCACCGGCCACGAACATCACCGCGAAGAAGTCGAGGTTGTTGTTGGCGATCAGGTTGGCGGCGACCATGCCGCTGACACCGGCGATACCGAACTGGCCGAGGCTGATGTGGCCACCCCATCCGGTGAGGATGACGAGCGACACGGCGATCATCGCCCACACGAGGGCGAAGCCGGCGAGGAGCTGGCTGCTCGACGACCACGTCTTCGGAAGGAGCAGGAATGCCAGCCCGACGACGACCAGGACGCCGGCCTTCCCCCACCGGACCTCGGGCAGGTGGCGAAGTTCGGCCGGGACCGGCTTGATGATCGCGGTGGACGACCACGACGAGCCGGCGCCCTCTTGCGCCCGTGAGAGCTTCCCGCGCTGCACGAGCAGGGCGCCGATGACCACGATGAGATACACGACCCACACGACGGAGGGCTTCGACGCGCTGTTCCAGCGCACGACCTCTTCCATGATCCCGAGACCCACGCCCGCGCCGAAGGCGAGCGGGAGTGATTCCATGCGTGCCACGACGGCAGCGGCAAGGAGTGGGAGGAGCACCGTCGGCCCGTTGCCGGCTACGCCCGGCTTCACGCCGTTGAACGAGGCCTGGAGCATGTAGGTGAGCGAGGCCAACGCGCCGGCGATGAGCCAGACGTAGGTCGAAAGCCGGCGCACCGGGATGCCGAGCAAAAGCGCCCGGTCGACGTTCTCGGCCGCCGCCCGCACACCGATGCCGGCGTCGGTCTTGAGCAGGAACCACGCCAGCGCGGCGATGACGAGGGGGACGATGGCCACGATGAGCACTTCATCGCCCTGGAAGTCGTGCACGTCGAGCCGGAAGTGAACGTGCAGCGGCGCGGGGAACCCGCCCGTCAGCGACACGAAGCCGATCGCCTTGGACCCGAGCAACTCGAAGCCACCCAACAACTGCGCCAAGCCGATCGACGCCACCGTCAGGACGAGGCGCGACGAGTTCTGGAAGCGGCGAATGACGCCGAACTCGATGAGGGCGCCGAGCCCGGCGCCAACGATCACCGCGGCCGGCAGGGCGATCCAATACGAGAGGCCGTGCTGGAGCACCATGCCGATCGCGATCACGCCGACGAAGCTGCCCAGCGCGCCATGGGCGAAGTTGATGAACCGGTTGGCGCGGTACACGAGGATTATCCCCATGGCGCCGAGCGCGATGACCGTGCCGTGCACCGTTCCCAGCGCCACGATGCCGAACGGCGCGCGGTGGCGCACGGTGCCCGTCTTGCCACCGATCATCCCGAGGACGATGTAGATCGCCAGGGGAACGCCGATCGCCAATACGACGCGCGTCCGGCTGTTAAGGCCGCCCCAGCGCGCTTGGAGTGCGCTCATCCCGGAATCGGGATTTGCGGATCGCCGGGCGGTATCTGGCCTTGCCGGTAACGCTTGTGATCGGTCTCGAGGTACGCGCCCGGCTTCTGGTTGTACTTAGAGATCGCCGTCGGGCTCCAGTAGATCTCGCGGAGGTCGTCGGCGGTGGTGTAGTCGTGGGGCCCGAAGCTCCAGTAGCCGCCGGGGCCGAGCTTGCCGGGGTAGGCGAACATGCCGGCCTCGAAGGTCTTGGGCGTGAGGTTCGGGCCGGCCATCTGGAGACCGATCGCCATCTGGGCCATCTGGTAGTAGATGAGGTCGACGCTGAACGCCGGCTCGTCCGGCCGTACCGCCTTGTACGCCGCGTAGCCCAGCGTCTGCTGCGCGGGGCCTGACTCAGTCAGCGAACTGATGCCGAAGGCGTGCTTGGCGAAGTCCTGATTCCACAGCTGGCCGACGATGTCGATGTCGGTGAGCGCGGTGCCGGCGATGATGAACTCGGGGAAGTAGCCCTGGCGAGCGGCCGCGCCCGAGAGGAACACCGGGATGATCGGGTCGCAACCACACAGGACCGTGGTGACGCCCGAGCTTTGCAACTGGGCGACGATGTTCGACGCCTGGTTCGACATCGTGCCGAGGTCGAGCTGGTAGGCGACGTTCACGCCGGGGTCGCACTTGGCCGCGGTGAACGTGCTGCGGGCGACCTGTACCGACTCCTGGTACCACGAGTTCTCCGGCGCCAGCGTGGCGAACTTGCGGGGCTTGTCCTTCGACGCGCCGCCGGCATACACCGCGTTCTTGCCGCACAGCTTCTTGGTCGAGTACTCGGCCGCCTCGTTGGCGACCTGCGTTCCCGCGGTGGCAATCGACCAGATATACGGCCGGTGCTCGTCGTGCCACTTGATCGAGAGGTACGGATCACCGAAGCCGAGGATGTCCTTGTGCATGAGCGCGTCGGCGTACGGCTCCGAGGTCGCTGACAGATCGGCGAAGCTGCCCATCGACTTCACCGTGGTGGCGTCGACCTGCGCCTTGTCACGGCCGCCGCCGAGCAGTTCGGTGGTGTTCGATCCTTGGCCGTTGTAGTAGTCCATGACGATCTTGCGGCCGTAGAACTGGTAGTGCGTGTTGAAGTAGTCGGCCAGTGCCGACACCGTGCGCTTGATGTCGTCGGGCGTGTCCGAGAGGCTCGCGCCGGCCAGGGCGGCCAGCGTCTGCTGGAAGCCCTTTTCGTTGAGCACGCGGTACGCGACGTGGATCTCCTTGGCGGTGACCCCGTGATAGGTGGCGCCGCCGTTGTTGCCGCTGAACTGCGCACAGGGCGGCGAGTACGGGTCGCCCACGACCTGGTCGCCGGCGCATCGTGTGACCGCCGCGGTCCCCGCGCCACCCGGCGTGTTCACGGCACCGCCAACCGGCGTGGTGGTTCCGGTGTCGCCGGGAATCGTCGTGTCCGAGGTGGCGTCGGACACCCGCGCCCCAAGGTCAGCGTTGGCGGTCACCTTCTGCACCTTGGACGGCACGAGGATCGACATCACGACCATCACCACGATGAACCCGGCGAGCGGGCCGTAGCCGCGTAGGAGCCGCTGCCCTACGGCGAAATACGTGCGAGGACGGTCTGACGCGGCCTCGAGATCAACTGCCACTGACCCACACTCCTTAAGTAACTCCTTAAGTAACGGGTATCTCGCGCTGCGCGTTGCGCATCTTGCGGCGATCGCCCTCGGCGATGAGGGCCATCAGCGCGAGACCGGCGAGGCCGACTACTGCCATTGCGCCACCGCGTTTGCCCGACCGCTTCGTCGCCGCGACCGGCGTGGCCAAGCGAGGCGAAGGCGTGGCCGGTGCCACCAGGTTGCCGCTCACGACCGGTGCGACCGCAGGGAGCTCGGTGCCGAGCGACGGCTCGATGCCGCCGGTCGTCAGGAGTTGCGGGCCGCCGAAGGTGAAACCGCTTGCGGGGGTCTCGCCTGACGTCGCTTGCACGCCGCCAAGGTCGATCTTGAACACGCCGGCGCCGGTGACCGAGCCGAGAACGAGGTCGGCGATCGTGATGTACGTGGCGTTGCCGCAATCCTGGGCGATGAGCGCGTCGGTCACCTGCTGGCGAAGGTCGTGCACATTCTTGATTCCGAGGATCGTGCCGACCAACGAATCTCGGGTCGCACTGGGCACGACAGAGATGCCGAGCGAATCCACGAACAGAACGCCGCCCTCGGGATGCGCCCGCGGCTGGGTCAACCTGATGCCGACCGCGGCGAGCGCCTTGTTGAGCGAGGCGATGAGCGCGTTCGGATCGTTGGTGGGCAGCGCCACGCCGGCGATCTTGGCGCTGGCGATGCTGAAGGATCCGACCACGCCGTTCGGACTGTTGGAGGACCAGGTGGCCGCCCAGTGCAGGCCGGTCAGTTCGACGAGACCGAGCGCGCCGGCCAGCCGAATGCCGGCTATGTCAGTGGTGGCCGTGGCCTGGCGGACGTTGTCGACGATGCCGGAGGTCGTGGTCGCGGTACCGCCGCCGATCTCGAGCACGCCGGCCACCCCGAACGGCGCCGTAGTCGTTATGGCCTTGCTGAACGGCGTCTTGTTGGCTTCGGCGTGCTTGTGCATCGGGACGCCAGGCAGGAAGTCCTCGTCCTTGTCGGCCACCGGGTTGGCATCGCGGGAGTCGACGCGCACCTCGTGCGGTTGCTGGTCGTCGGGAAGCGTCGGGGCACCACCGTCGCAGCCCTCACCGGCCAGCGTGGCGCCGACCTGGCCGAGGTCGATGGCCTGTGACGACGCCTGCGCGACCGAGTTCTGGTGCCCGGCGATCGATCGGCCGAAGGCGAACGCAAGCGAGAGGTTGGCGAACGACGGCCCGACAACGGCGGTCTGAGCGATCGCGGTGCCGATGCCGGGACTGATCGGCGGCGCGGTGGCGGCGCCGCCTGTACCCGGGCTGACGGAGAACATTGCGAACACCGCGACGAGCACGACGACGCCGGTAGCAATCGTGCGGCGAAATGGGCGAAGTGCGAAGCCAGATGCCTCGGTCATCAATTGCCAATGTAGGCGCGGGACGAGCCGCCGCGCCGTCGGGCGTAGTCCGCGAAGAACTCCAACGCGGCCGGATCGGTGAGCGCGCCCGCGCTCGCGGCAGTATCGATCGCGACACCCAACAGGATGCGTTTGACCGGCACCTCAAGCTTCTTTCCCGAGAGCGTCCGCGGTATGCCTGGCGCGGCGACGATCGCGTCTGGAGCGTGGCGAGGTGAGAGGGCGCGCCGCAACTCCGCACCGATCCGCGCCCGCAGCGCGTCGTCCAGCTCGTAGCCCGGTTGCGTGACGACGAACAAGAGCAGCTCGCCGACGCCGTCGTCCTCGAGATGCACGACGAGGCTGTCGGCGATCTCGGGCAATGCTTCGACGACCGCGTAGAACTCGCTGGTGCCCAAGCGCACGCCGCCGCGGTTCAAGGTCGCGTCGGACCGCCCCGTGATGGCACAGCTCCCGTCGGCATTGACCGTGATCCAATCGCCGTGGCGCCACACGCCCGGGTAGTCGTCGAAGTACGCGGCGCGATATCGCGAGCCGTCGGGGTCGTTCCAGAACCCCACCGGCATCGACGGCATCGGCGCGGTAATCACCAACTCGCCGAGCTGGCCGACTACGGGCCGGCCCGACGCGTCAAAAGCCTCGACCTTGGCGCCGAGGTAGCGGCACGCGATCTCGCCCGCTCGCACCGGCAGCAGCGGCGCCATGCCGACGAACGCGGTGCAGACATCGGTGCCGCCGCTGATCGACGCGAGCAGCACGTCGTCGCTGACCGCGTCGTAGACCCACTCGAAGCCTTCGGCCGGAAGGGGCGCGCCGGTCGAGCCGACGGTGCGCACGCGCGTGAGGTCGACGGCATCACGAGGCCGCAGGTCGGCCTTGCGGCACGCGAGGAGGAACGGTGCGCTGGTGCCGAACGACGTGATGCCGACGTCGGCCGCCAGCCTCCACAACGTGAGCAGGTCGGGGTGTCCGGGGTCGCCGTCGAAACAGACGATTGTCGCGTCCACCAACAACCCCGACACCAGGTAGTTCCACATCATCCAGCCCGTCGTGGAGAACCAGAAGAAGCGGTCGCCCCGTGCGAGGTCGCCGTGCAGGGCCAGTGCCTTGAGGTGCTCGAGGAGGATGCCGCCGTGGCCGTGGACGATCGCCTTGGGCAACCCGGTGGTTCCCGAGGAGTAGAGGATGTACAGCGGGTGGTCGAACGTCACCGCCTCGAAGTCGAGTGGCGCCGACTCGGCCACCAACTCGGCCCATGCCAGGGCGCCGTCGACGTGGTTGCCCGCGTACGGGAGCGCGACCGTCGCCTTGAGCGACGGCAGGCCGGCGCGGATAGCGGTGACCTCCTCGCGACGATCGATCACGCGGTCCCCATAGCGGTACCCGTCCACGACGAGCAGCGCCGTCGGCTCGATCTGCCGGAAGCGGTCCATCACCGATCGCGTGCCGAACTCCGGTGCGCACGACGACCACACCGCACCGAGGCTCGCCGTAGCGAGGAAGGCGATCACGGTCTCGCCGATGTTGGGCATGTACGCGGCGACCCGGTCGCCGGGGCCAACACCGAGGCGCTGCAATCCGGCCCGAGCGCGCGCCACCGCCTCGGCCAGCTCCGCCGCGGTGAGTTCGACGGGATCGCGCGTCTGCGAGTGCGAGACGAGGGCCACGCGATCACTGCGATCGCGCAACGCATGCGCGGCGTAGTTCAGACGGGCACCGGGGAACCACTGCGCCCCCGGCATCGACGCGTCGGCGAGTGAAGGGTCAGGCGTCGTCGCGTCAACCGAGAAGTACTCCCAGATCGACGACCAGAACGGGCCGAGGTCATCGACCGACCACGCCCACAGGTCGTCGTAGCCGTCGAACGACAAGCCGCGCGCCTCGCGCAGCCACTCGAGGTAGTGGCCCATGCGAGACGCGCGGCTGGTCTCCGCCGTTGGTTTCCACAGAATGCGGCCGGCCACGCCGCCAGCTTTACCGAGGAGTGCCGACGATCGCGATCTGCTTGGTGCTCGGTGCCTTGTCCGCCGTCACCGGGGTCACGGCGACGATGGCCTTCTCACCGGTCATGAGCACGCGCAGCACGTTGCCTACCTGCTCACCAGCCAGGTCGTTGGCCGCCTGGTCGGACCACGTGAGCCCGTCGCGCGTGGCCAGCACTCGGTACGACGGGAAGATCCGGTCGTCGCCCCGCACCGCCGTGTAGGCCGCCTTGAGATCGTCGCCGTTGAAGCGGACGAGGACCTTGCCGGCGTCGTCGAACAGCGTGACGGACCGTCCGTCGCCGCGCAGCGCGCCCGACGCACTCGAGTCCATCAGGTTGTCGTTGTGGGCCAGCTCCTTCCCGGACTTGTCGGTCACGTAGCCCGCCCAGCGGTCGTTGATGATGTGCAGCGTGTAGCCGTCGCGGACTGCGGTGACGCCGCCCTGCTTGGCGATGCGGTCGGGCAGCACCGACACCACGGCGACGACGCCGAGCCGGCCGACCGCCGCCGACACCAACCCGACCTCGGCGCCCTGCCGGACATCGGGATCGACCGCGCCGTCCAGTGACGTCGCCGACCAACCGCCGGCCCCGTCGGCCACCCACAAGGAAGGCCCGTTGCCGGTATCGCCGACGATCGCGATGCGATCACCGAGGTGACCGATCGCCTGCGCCCACGCCATGCCGGTCGGTGCCGTGGCCGGCGTCCACGTCGAGCCGTCCGCCGACCGCAACAGCACCGGGTCTCCGGCCTTGCGGTTCGCGACGTCCGCCGCCTTCTGACCGATGATGAGCAGGCCGTCGCCGTCGCGCTCGAGCATTCCTGGACCGTCGAGCTGCGACAGCGCCGGGGCGTCGACCCGCGTGAATCGCAGCGACTGAAGATCGGCGACGAACACCATCGGCTCGCTGCGAACAGCGCGCAGCAGGTCACCGTCGACGCCCAGCTGAGCGAACGTGTAGGACGCCTTGACGCCGCGCGCCTCTTGCGGCGTGACGGGCTGCGGCGTGCCGTCGGCCGTGTAGCACTCGTACGGGTATTCGCGCTGCGGATCCTGGTTCGGGTTCTGCTCCTGCATGATCGCCCGCTTGTCGGGCTGCCCGGGCGGGGCTGAGGTCGTGCCCGCCGGACACCGCGGACCGTCGCCAAGGACGTCGACGCCGGAGGGCGTGATGACCCACCCGTTCGGTGCGGTCTGGCCCGCCGGCACGAGCGCCGGCACGTCGAGGTCGGCGTTGAGACTGGCGATCGCCACAACCGCGTTCTTCGTGGTGGCCACGTCGACGGCGTACACGCCGACGGAGCGCGACTTGGCGCTGACGGCGCGGACGTCGACCGGGAGCGTCTGCTTGTTCCAGTTCTGGCCGCCGTCGTCGGACGCACCGACGACCAGATCGGGTACCGGCTTGCGGCCCGCGGCCGCCGCGTTCGCCGGACCAGTGCCGACGCCGTACAGACGCCCGCCGCGATCGGCGAGGTTCGCGACATAGAGGTCGCCCTTGAGCTCGGTGACGGCGGACCAATCGATGCCCTCGTCGGACTTCCACACGACGCGGCGCGTGTCCTCCACCCGCGCCGGCCCGGGACCGGTCGACACCGCGTACAGCGCGTCCTCGCTCATCACCGTCGTGAACCCGAGACCGGACTTGCTCGTGACTTTCTCCCACCGGATCGGCACGTCGCCGCGCTGGGCGACGTTGCTGGTGGTGGCGAGGGGAACGGGCTTCGGATGGCTGATGCGGATGTAAAGGCCGGCGCTCAACGCGGTGAGCGAGAGCGCCAGCCCGCCGGCGACGGCGCGGTGCCGGCGCCGGGCGAGGGTGGCGCCCCGCGCCGTCACCGCGTCGACGTCGCCCGAAGGCAGGTTGATGCGGCGGGCGGCGTTGTCGAGATCCATGTTCTTCATTGCTGCTCCGAAGGGTCGAGGTGGGCAAGATCGATCTGAAGGCGACGGGTGGCGCGGTGCAGGCGGCTCTTCACGGTTCCCGGCCGGGTGCCGAGCGCGGCGGCGGTCTCCGCCTCGGACAGGCCGAGGTAGTACCGGCACACGATGACGGCGCGATGGCGAACGTCGAGTTGCTCGAGGGCGGCGCGCACGCTCGGCTCGGCCACCGGCCCCACGTCGGTCGGGTCGCGGTCGACCGGCGCGTGGGGCTGGCGGCGTCGCCGGCGCGCCACGGACGTCGCCCAGTTCAGGGCGACGCGGTAGACCCAGCCGCCTGGGTTCTCGTAGGCGCCGATCTTCGACCAGCGGGCGTAGGCCCGGGCCATGGCTTCGTCGACCGCCTCGGCCGCCAGCTCGGCGTCGCCCAACGTGAGCGCCAGGGCCCGGCCGACTTGATCACGGCTGCGCCGGTAGAAGTCGGTGAACGGCGGCGGGCTTAGGGCCGCCACCGCGTCGACCTCCAACCCAGGCGCGGCGGACACGGCCAGCATGGAATCCACGTCACGTACACCAACGGGGCCGTCATCCGGTTCCATCGGCCCGGTGAAGAATCTCCTCCGCCTGGCGGTTGCCGGGATCGCGCCGCAAGGCCCGGCGCGCCGCCGCCCTGGCCGCGGGCCACTCGTTGGTGCCGGCGTAGGAGACGGCGAGGTCGATGGAGGCGGCCGGGCTTCGCGGCGCCAGCCGCTCGGCGATCTTCCACGCTCGGCGGGCGCCGGACTGGTCGCCGGCCAGCGCGTCGGCCAAGCCGAGCCGCAGCCACGCCTCGGCGTTGCGGGGATCGCTGTGCACGAGCGCCGTCAACGCCGCGGTCGCCGCGGCGACGTGGCGGCGGTTGCCGGTGAGCCGGGCCCGCTCCAACAAGATCCGCGCCCGCTCGGCGCGCCCGACCGGGTCGCGAGGCGACACCGCGAGCCCGCGAGCAACGTCGGCGAGGGCGGCGTTCAAACCCGACGGCGTCCCCCGCGCCTCGGCCGCTCGCGCCGCGAGCAGGTGGTAGCGCAACTGATCTGGCCGGAGCTGGCGCGGCCGATCTCCGCCCGGCAGCCGTTGGTCGGCCAGTGCGGCGAGCGTCGCGCGCGCATCGCGGTCGGCCACGAGATCGAGACCGCCGGCGATCAGGGCAACGGTCGCGAATACCGCGGCAACGACGCGCACCGGTGGGCCGGCGGCGATCGCGACGCGCCGTTCGCTCATCGACGCGGCGACCACACCGGCGAGCAACCATGCGAGCGGATCCAGCTCGGCCAGCGGGAACAAGAACAACGACTGCACCGCGTAGCCCATGACGCCGACGGCGATGCCCGCCGTGAGCGGATCGCCGCGTCGGGCGGCGCGCACGATCAGGCGACCCGCTAGGCCGAGCAGCAATACGTAAGCGGCCAGGCCGAGCAGTCCCGTCGTCGCCGCGACGTCGAGGAACGCGTCGTGGGCGCGGTCCGGCAGGGGGTCGCGACCGTGGCGCGCCTCGTAGCGATCGTCGACGTGACGAGCGAAGGCAATGCGGTAGCCCTCAGGGCCGACGCCGGTGAGGGGGCGGGCCAGGACGACGCGCGTCGCCACGCGCCACTCGTCGAGCCGGCCGTGGACACCACCGTCGCGGTCGGTGAACAATGCCGGCACCCGTCCGGCCACCCCGAACGCGAACGCGCCGCCGACAGCGATGAGAGCGATTGCCGCGGCACCAACCATCACGCGGCGATTCACGGCGCGTCGCAGTACAGCGGCGATCACGGCGGCGACCAGCACGCCGACCCACGCGGCCCGGGCACCCGAGGCCACCAAGGCCACCCCGCTCAGGGCGGCGGCCGCGACGGCGATCGGCCGGCGGCGCTGCATAGCGAAACCGACGGCGACCGGCCCGAGCAGGGCGGCAGCGGCACCGAGGAACGCGGATGACCCGAAGGGACCGACGGGCCGGCTACCCGCGGCAACCAGGCGGACCGGCTCCCACCCGAGCAATTCGGCGATCGACCACGCGCCGATGGCCGCGGCGGCGATTGCCGCAGTGATCGAAACGACGCGGCGGCCGTCCTCGGCGGCGTTCTGCCCAACCGCGAACGCGGCTGCGCACAGCAACCAGGTCAGCCAGCCGAAGTGGCGCTCGGGTGTGCCGGTCCATGCGTAGAGATGGTCAAGTCCGACCGCGGCGGCGAGCGCGGCGATGGCAAGGAACAGGACCCACGCGCCCGTCGTGGCGCGGTCGATGTGCCACACGCGGGCGCGCCGGGTTGCAACCGCCGCCGGCACAAGGGCAGTAAGAACCAACCACTTGGCCGGGCCGAACGGCGCCAGCCCGCCCGGGTCGATCGCGAGGACGAGTCCGAGCGGAAGCGCGGCCGCCGCCGCGATCCGGCTAGCTCGAAACGGTCTCAGCCGCCGGTTCGGCCGTGAACATCGTGCGCTTCGGCGCCGCCATCAGCTGGCGGACGAGCGGCTCGAAATGCTCGAGCGGGAGCGTCGCGTAGTCGGGATCGAACGCCGGCTGATCGAAGTCGTTGCAGAACTCGGCGGTGTAGTCGAAGTGCTCCTCGCCGCGGAAGCGTTCGCGCATGTCTCGATCGAGACCGAGAAGGTGGAAGTAGTAGTAGCCCTGGAAGATCGCGTGCTTCTGCACCATCCAGTGGTTCGCCTCGCTGACGAACGGCTTGAGGACGGCGGCAGCGATGTCGGAATGGTTGAAGCTGCCGAGCGTGTCGCCGATGTCGTGCAGGAGCGCACACAGCACGTACTCGTCGTCGCGATCGGCACGATACGCGCGCGTCGCGGTCTGCAACGAGTGGGTCAGGCGGTCGACCGCGAAGCCGCCGAAGTCACCGTCGAGCAGCCGCAGGTGGGCCAGCACACGATCAGGCAGGCCGGCCGAGAATTCGGCGCCGGCCTGGGCGATGGCCTGCCAGTCCTCAGCCGTGCCCTCGGTCATTGCATGGAACTGCGCCCGTTCAGTCACGCCACGATCGTACGACGCCGAGGAGGAGAGCGACGACGGCGAGCCCGGCCGCCAGCGCCAATGGGCGCTGACCCCCGGTCACCGGCAGGACGGCCGACGTAGGTGCAGGTGGCGTGGCCCGCACCGCGGCGGCGAGGACCGAGTTGAACGCCGGCGGCGCGTACGGCGGACACGGCGCGCCGCTCGCGTCACCCCAACGGTTCTTGGCCGCGCAGGCGCGGGCCATGAGATCGATCGCGTCAGGTGGCAACAGCCACCCGGCGGTCACCGCGGCGTCCGTCGCCTTTCTCATAAGCCCGTAGTACTCGGCGTGCGTGGCGTAGCGCTGCTGGATCTCGACGTCGGTGAGCGGGACAGTGATCCCGCCGAGCACGCACACGGTGGACTTGTAACGCGCCACCGGTACCTCGGCGGGCGGCAGGCGGATGCCACCGCGAGCGTTGCCGAGGTCGTCGGTCAGTTGATCGCCGTTGGCGGCGAAGGCGAAACGCGGGCCGTTGTTCGGCGCGACACCGGTACGCACCCACTGATCGAGTTGATGGATGGCCGTCGACGTCGCGTAATGCATCGGCATCGTCGCGCCGGCGACCGTGCAGGTCAGCAGCAGCGGCGACAGCTGTTCGCCGTAGTTGCCCGCGGTCTGCATCAGCGCGTCGTATTGAGGTCGCGTCAGACGGGCCGCGTCGGCCAGCGTGCGGGGACCGTGCCCGAACACTGACTGGTAGCCGATGAAGAAATCGGAGTGGGCGGCGCCGGCGATCTCCCAGAGCCGGTAGTTGGGCTCGGCCGGATTCGATGCCGACGGATCGGCTTCGAGGTCGCTCAGGAGGTTCAGCACCTTGGTTGTCAGCCGCGCCGGGAAGGTCTTCTTGCCACCGCCGTGGATGAGGAAGCCGTCGATGACCTTGGCCGACGCCTGCGCCTCGTTCACGTACTTGTAGAGCGCGCCAGCCGACTGAGACTGGCCGGCGGCGAGGACGCGGTCTACATGGAGCGCGCCGAGCGCGTGGTCGCCGTTCTTCGGCGCTCGGACCGCTTTGGCGATCTGGGAGAACATGTCGTTGGCGTACTGGTCGCCGGGATGGTGCAGGGCCGCGTAGCGGACCGGGTCCCACACCTTCGGTGTCAACGGCGTGCAGCACACCCCCGCCGCCTGCGCGCTGACGTGCACGTAGGCGAAGCCCTCGCGCATCAGCATCGGGCGCGCTTCCATCGTGTCCACCGCGTTCTCGAACTGTGCGGTGACGTTGGACCAGTCGAGCAGGACCGTGCCGTTGAACCGCGTCGGATCCAGCGGCCGCGTCACCACGATTCGCGTCGTGTAGGGCGCCGTCGACCCGCCGGGCGCCGTCGCCGTGCCCGATACGAAGAACTCGCGGTCCTCATAGCCGAACGGCAGGAGGTCGTAATAGCTGTCCCACATGGCGTGGCCGTGGAGGCCCGACGGCGGCGTGCTGAGCGTCGGATCGGGCACCGAAGCGGCGGCGGCAGAAATTCTTGGTGCGCCCACGGTGAGCACGAATACGGCGCCCAGCAGGGCGGCCAGTCGACGTCCCATCTGGACGGGGAACGTAGCGCCCCCAAGAATTGAAGGATGAGTACAGAGTCGGCGCCGCAGTTCATCTCCATTCACGGTCACCAGGTCGCGTACCGCGCCGCCGGTGACGGGTCGGCGATCCTGCTCATCCACGGCATCGCCGGCAGCTCGACGACGTGGGCCCGCGCGTTGCCGTTGCTCGCGAACAACCACTCAGTGGTCGCGCCCGATCTCCTCGGCCACGGCGAGTCGGCCAAGCCGCGCGGCGACTACAGCCTGGGCGCCTACGCCAGCGGTATCCGCGACCTCATGACCGCGCTCGGCCACGAACGGGCGACGATCGTCGGCCACTCACTCGGCGGTGGCATCGCGATGCAGTTCGCCTACCAGTTCCCCGAGCGTTGCGAGCGTCTCGTGCTTGTCGCGAGCGGCGGCCTGGGCAAGGAAGTCGCCCCCCTTCTCAAGGCGATCAGCCTGCCGGGCGCCGAGTACGTCCTACCGGTGATTCTGCGGCGCGAGCTGAATGGCGTCGTTAGTCGCGTTGTCCGTGCCATCGGGCGCGTCGGCGTCAAACCCGATCCGTTCCTCGCCGAGGTGCTCGAGTCCTGGACGCGGCTCACCGACGCGCGCGCTCAGCGCGCCTTCGTTCACACGATTCGGTCGGTGATCGACATCGCCGGCCAGCGCGTCAGCGCGCGGGACCGGCTCTACCTCGCCAGCGAGGTGCCCACCATGATCGTGTGGGGCGACCGCGACGGGATCATCCCGGTCGAGCACGCACACATCGGCCACGAGCTGATGCCCGGCAGCCGGCTCGAGATCTTCAACGGTGTCGGCCACTTCCTCCCGGTGCAAGAACCCGAGCGGTTCGTCGCCCTTCTCGAGGACTTCATCGCGACCACCGAGCCCGCCCGCGTCAGCGAAGCCCGCTGGCGCGAGATCCTCACCACCGCGTCCTAGCCGTTCAGCCGAGTAGGTCGCGGGCGACGTCGCGCCAGAGGTCAGTGGTGAGCCGTAGCGACTCGACGTCGATGCGCTCGTCGTTGCCGTGGAAGCGACGGCCGAACTCGCCCGCGTCGACGTCGGGACTCAGCAGCCCGGCGCCGTACGCGACCGCACCGAGCTCGCGGTAGATGCGGGCGTCGGTGAAGCCGACGGTGAGCGACGGCAGGAGTGACGCGCCGGCGAACGAGCGACCCACGGCCCGCTCCAGCGCGTCCCACAACGGCGTGTTGGTCGGGCTGATCGTGGCCTGGTCGTCGACAAGGATCCCGACCTCCACCTCGTCGGCCAGGTCACCGAGCGCCTCGCGGAGATGCGCCTGCACGTCGGCGTCGTTCTCTCCAGGCAGCGTGCGGATGTCGACTTCGAGATCGACGTAGGCTGGGATGACGTTGGTCTTCATCGGACCCGAGCTGACGTTGCACGAGAACGTCGTGTGCGTGCACGCGTGGAGGTACGAGGCGCTCCCTGCGTTGGGCATCGCGGCCAGCACGTTGTCGATGCGTGCCTCGTCGAGCAGCGCCAGTTGCTGGTCGTCGTTGAGCCCGAGCGTCGCCACGCGTTCGCGCCACAACTCGTGGAACCGCGGCGGCGGGCGGTAGTCGGTGAGTCGGGTGACGATGGCCGCCGCTTTCACCAGCGCGTTGTCGGTGCGAAACGGCATGGAGCCGTGGCCCGGCGTGCCGCGCACGCGGAGCCGGCGCCACGCCACGCCTTTCTCGGCGACGTTGATCGAGATCGAGGGCGTCGACGCATCGCCGGAGTGAATGCCGCCGTTCTCAGTCAGGACGTAGTCGGCCAGGATGGCGTCGCGATGGTTCTCGGCCATCCACCGCAAGCCGTAGGTGCTGGCCGACTCCTCGTCCGCCACGGCAACGAAGACGAGGTCCCCGCGGGGACGAAACTCGTCGGTAGCAAGTTCGCGAAACGCGACCGCCATCGACGCGGTGAGGTTGAGCATGTCAACCGCCCCACGACCCCACACCTCACCGTCCACGAGTTCCCCGCCGAACGGGTCGCGACTCCAACTCTCCTCGTTGACGGGAACGACGTCGGTGTGCCCCATCAGACACAAGCTCGGCGCGGCCGGGTCCGACCCGGCGATGCGGGCTACCAGCGATGACCGACCGGGCGCCGCCTCATAACGCTCGACATCCACCCCGGACCCATCGAGGAACGCGGCCAGCGTGTCGGCGTTGCGGGCCTCGTGACCCGATGTCGGGGTGCCGTCGTTGACACATCGGTTACGTATGAGTGCCTGAAGTAGCTCGACGGTCGCCCCGGTCACGCGTCCAGGAACTCGTAGTCGTCGGGGTCGGGGCGGAGCGTGCGTTGCCAGTACTCGAGCAGCGTGAACGGCCAGTTCTGGGCGACGTGGCCGCTCTCGTTCTTGTACCAGCTGTTGACGTCGGACCAGCCCCACGCCATCGCCTTGTTCTCGGCGTCGAGCCGCTCGTTGAACGCGTCGTGGACGTCCTTGCGGATGTCGAGCGCGCGCTGGCCGGAGCCGAGCAGTAACTCGAGGCAGCCGAGGATGTACCGCACCCCGCATTCCGAGAAGTACACGATGCTGCCGTTGACGACGATGTTCGTGTTGGGCCCGTACAGGCAGAACAAGTTCGGGAAGTTCGGGATGGTCACCCCGAGATAGGCGCGAGCGTCGCCCGCCCATTGCTCGTGGAGGTCGACGCCACCGCGGCCGGTAACCGCCATTGGCGTGAGGAACTTCGAGGCCTGGAAGCCAGTGCCGTAGACGATCACGTCGACCTGATGCTCTTCGCCGTCTTCGGTCACGACGCCCTTGGGCGTGATCTCGCGGATCGTGTCGGTGACGAGACGGACGTTGTCGCGCTTGAGGGTTCGCGCCCAGATCCCGTTGTCTCGCAGCATCCGCTTGGCCCCCGGCGGATACTTCGGAATTGCTGCTTCGAGCAGGTCGGGCCGATCGGCGAACTCGGCCTTGATGTACTCGGTGAGCATCATGCGCACGAAGGCGTTGAGCTCGCTGACCGCGCTGCCGTCGGATTCGTAGGACGGGTCGACCCGGACGCTCTCAATCGCGCCGTCGCCCATGCGCCAGAAGATCCAGAAGCGATTCCACTCGCTGTAGGTCGGGACGTGGGCGTACAGCCACCGCAAACCGTCCGACACTTCGTCGTGGTAGTCGACGGTTGGCCCGAACCACGCCGGTGTCCGCTGGAACACGGTCAGTTCGCCGGCCTGCGGCGCGATCTCGGGAATGAACTGCACCGCGCTGGCGCCGGTGCCGATCACCGCGACGCGCTTGCCGGTCAGGTCGACGTCGGGGTTCCAGCGGGCGGAGTGGAACGACTCGCCTTCGAACGCGTCGCGGCCGGGGATGTCCGGCATCAGCGGCCGGTTGAGCTGGCCCACCGCGCTGATCACCGCGTCGGCCGCGATCGATGTCTCGCCGCCATCCGCGCCGCGCACCCGCACCGTCCATCGCAGGTCGGTGTCCGACCACTCCGCCGATGTCACCTCGGTGCCGAACCGGATGTGGTCGCGGAGCCCGAACGTCTCGGCGCACCGTTGGAAGTAGTCGAGCAGGACGTCTTGGGTCGAGAAGTGCAGCGGCCAGTCATGGCGCTGCGCGAACGCGTAGCTGTAGTTGTGGTTCGGGTTGTCGACGCGACACCCCGGATACTTGTTCTCCAACCACGTGCCGCCGACGTCGTCGTTCTTCTCGAGGATCTCGAACGACACGCCGGCTTGTTCGAGGCGGTGGGCGACGAGCAACCCCGACATGCCGGCGCCGATGATCACGACGTGGAATGCGGCGCCGGGCGCCACGTCGCCGATGCGCCACGCCGGCGCCCGGCGATCCTCACCGCGATACGCCAGCTCCTCTTCGAGCAGCGGTAGGTACGGAGCCATGTCCGCGCCGCCGACCGCGTACTCCATGATCTGGAGCAGCTCGGCGTCCGACGGTGTGGGCGCCGGCCGGCAACCGCCGTCGCGGAAGCGGACGAGCGCGTCGAGCGCGAGTTGCCGCGCCGTGGCGACCTGGGCTTCGTCGAGCCCACCTTGGGGCATCGCCAGCATCAGCGGGTTGGGTCGCAGATCCTCACGGAGCAGCGACATGTCGCCGGTGGCGTAGGCCAGCGCGGGCAACAGCGGCGGGACCTCGGCGTCCTCCAACGCGCGCCGGATCTCGTCGTCGGACTCGACGATCGGCTCGATGGCGGCCACGAACGGGCTCGACGTCCACGCATTGGTCACGAGACCAACATTAGGGAGCGCCGCCGACGATCGCGCGAGGATGCGCGCATGGGAATCGCGCACCGGGACGGGGTCGACATCTATTTCGAGGAACACGGCCCGGCCGACGGCCCGCCGCTCCTCCTCGTCAACGGCTTCACGTCACAGGTCGTTGCGTGGGAGCAGGAGTTTGTCGACGAGTTCGTCGCCGCCGGCTTCCGTCTGATCACCTTCGACAACCGTGACGTCGGGCTGTCGACCAAGACCGACGGCCCGGCGCCCGCTCTCGGCGAGACCCCGCCTTACACGGTGGCCGACATGGCGAGCGACGGGATGGCGGTGCTCGACGCGCTCGGCATCGATCGGGCCCACGTCGTCGGCGCGTCGATGGGCGGGATGATCGTGCAGCGCATGGCGATCGACCATCCCGATCGCGTTCTCAGCCTCACGTCGATCATGTCGACGACTGGCGACCGCACCGTGGGCGCGCCGAACCCGGAGGCCATGACCGCACTGATCACGCCGCCGCCGACCGAGCGCGAGGCCTACCTCGACCAGACGGCGGCCAACTGGCGGATCTTCAGCGGGCCGCACTACGACGAGGCCCGATCCCGTGCGCGCGGTGCTCGGTCCTACGACCGCATGTTCCACCCCAAGGGCGCCGCGTTCCAGATGGCGGCGATCATGGCCGACGGTGACCGCACCGCCGCACTGGCCAACGTGCGGTGCCCCACGCTTGTCATCCACGGACGCGTCGATCCGCTCGTCGGGCTCTCGGGCGGGGAGGCCACCGCGGCGGCGATCCCAGGAGCCGAGCTGCTCGTCCTCGACGAGATGGGCCACGACGTACCGCTCCCGTTGATTCCCGAGATCGTGGGCGCCATCGCCAAAGTCGCGGCCCGGGCGTGACGCCATGAAGTTCGGCATCTTCTACGAACACCAGCTGCCGCGTCCTTGGGAGGTCGACAGCGAGTTCCGTTTGTTGCAGGAGTCGCTTGACCAGATCGAGCTGGCGGACTCGTTGGGCTACAGCTACGCGTGGGAAGTCGAGCATCACTTCCTCGAGGAGTACTCCCACTCGTCGGCGCCCGAGGTGTTCCTCGGCGCCGCCAGCCAGCGCACCAAGAACATCCGGCTGGGCCACGGCATCATCCAGCTGACGACGAACCACCCGGCCCGCGTGGCCGAGCGGGTGTCGACGCTCGACCTCGTCAGCCGCGGCCGCGTCGAGCTGGGCATCGGCGAAGGCTCGACGACAACGGAGTTGCACCCGTTCGGTCGCCGCTTCCGTGACAAGCGCGCCGTGTGGGAGGAGGCCGTGCAAGCGCTCATCCCGATGTTCGGTGACGAGCGCACCGAGTTCCACGGCGAGTTCTTCGACCTGCCGCCGCGCAACGTGTTGCCCAAGCCCATGCAGAAGCCGCACCCGCCCCTGTGGGTCGCCTGCTCGCAGCGCGACACCATCGAGTACTGCGGCCGACGCGGCATGGGTGCGCTCGGGTTCCAGTTCGTGAGCGCCGACGAAGCCCGGGCGTGGGTCAGCGCGTATTACAACTCCTACACAAAGCGGCTCAACAAGCTGGCCGACTACGCGACCAATCCGAACATCGCCGTCGTCTGCGGGTTCATGTGCTGTCCGACCGACGAGGAAGCGCACATCAAGGCCGACGGCTGGACGTTCTTCGCGTTCGCGCTCCGTTACTACGGCACCCACGTGCCCGGCGCCGAGGGCACCGCCGAGAACCTGTGGGAGGAGTACCAGGCGTTCCGCCGCACACCGCAGTTCGAGAAGATGCACGCCGGCGGCCTCATCGGTTCGCCCGACACGATCCGCGCCAAGCTGCGGAAGTTCGAGGGTTCGCACGTCGACCAGGTGATCCTCCTGAACCAGGCGGGCCGCAACACTCACGACGACATCTGCTCGAGCCTCGAGCTGTTCGCGCGAGAGGTCATGCCCGAGTTCCTCGAACGCGACGCCGAGCACCAGACGTGGAAGCGCGGCGTGCTCGCCGGCGACATCGAGCTGGACGAGGTCGACACGTCACCCGACACCCTCGCCCGTCCGGTTCGCAAGCCGATCGAGACCTCCGCGTAGGACGTGCGCCGCATCCTCCTCACGGTTGTGCTCGCCGCCGCGACGCTCACGGGCCTCGGCGCGCCACGGGCAGCGGCGGCGACGTGCTCGCTCGACCCGGTCGGCGGCGTCCAACCCCGCACGTTCGCCGGCCGCACCTACTTCATCCACGTTCCCGCCGGGCTGCCCAATCCGGCGCCGCTCGTGCTCGCGCTCCACGGTGCCGGCCAAGGGGGTCGGCTCCACGCGGACGACACGCGCTGGCACGACTTCGCCGACGGCCACAAGTTCATCGTCGCCTACCCGGACGGCACCGGGTCCCCGCCCACATGGGGGTTCGACCACAACTCGAACGACGTGCGGTTCCTCCGCCAGCTCGTCGCCGAGATCTCCTCGAAGTACTGCGTCGACGCCCGTCGCGTCTACGCGACCGGGCACTCCAACGGGGCGATCATGGCCTTGCGCCTGGCGTGCGACGCGGCCGACGTCTTCGCCGCCGTCGCCGAGTATGCCGGTGCCCACCCGACGTTCACCGGCTCACCGTGCACACCGAGCCGGCCGATCTCGGTCGGCGTCTTCGCGGGAACGTTCGACTTTCTGTCGCTGCTCCCGTTCGGGATCTGGACGCGAGACCAGTGGGTCAAGCTCAACCACTGTCCGACCAAGCCGGCGCGCGAGGCCGGCGTGCTGCTCGAAGCCACGCGCTACGCACCGTGCGCGGGCGGCCAAGAGGTGGTGTGGCGCGCGTACTTGACGCAGTCGCACAACTGGCCCCGCGCCGCCGACTGGAACGACATCAAGCAGCGGATGTGGGACCTGTTCATGCGCCACCCGATGCCGGTTTAGGAGCCGCAATGGAGAAGCTCGACTACATCGTGTGGGAGTCGGCCGGCGAGCTGACCGATCGACTCGCGGGTATCGCCGGCGACGTCAGCGCGCTGACTGTCCACCTCGCCGACACGGCCGAGGCGATACCCGAGCCGCCCCTGTTGCTCGGGCGCGGCCCCGACGCGGCGGCCGTCGTGTCGGTCTGGCTCCACTCGCTCGACGATCGCGGCCCGGTCGAGGACGCGCTGGGCGACAAGGTCGACGGCTACCTCGTCACCGAGTCAGTGCCGCAGCGGCGCGCCGATCGCGGCTGGGGCGACGGCGAGCGGAGTCCGGGCGTCACCCACTGCACCTGGTTCCCGAAGCCCGACCGGCTGAGCGACGAGGACTTCTACCGCGGGTGGCACGACATCCACACGCCGGCGTCGTTCCGGCTCCATCCGCTGCGATGGGAGTACGTCCGTGACGCCGTCGCCCGCCCCGTCACCGCGGCAGCACCGCCGGTCCGCGCCATCGTGTTCGAGCGGTTCCGCACCGTCGAGGATTACGCCGATCCGTCGCGCCTCTACGGCCCGCCCGAGACACTCGACGAGACGATGCGCGATCTCCCGCTCTACGCCGACTTCGAGTCGATCAGCTCGGCGCCGTTCTCCGAGGTAATCCTCAAGAGCAGCGATAGCCAGCGCTGAGCGCGTCGACGGTCGATGACGGCGTGAGTACCGCGGCGTCGCCGCGATTCGGGCGGCTCAGCGAGGCGACATAGCCCGCCGGCGTCCACGGCACGACGGCCTCCTCGTCGACGCGAACCGGCGCGCCGTCGAGGAATGCGAAGGCGCCGACGGGAAGCTCGCGCCACGGCCGTCGGTGCGCGTCACCCCGGCGCTCGCGATGCAGTCGCCGGTCGATCGCGTCGCGTCGCTCGCCGGAAAGCGGCCACGCGGCCACGAACGCGTCGTAGGCGGCGCGCCGGCACAGCGCGCAGGGCCGGTGCCCGGCCGCCAGCGCCACCGCCTCGTCGAGGAAGAACAGCGGCGTGTACCGATGGGGCGACCACTGCGGCGCCCACCAGCCCTTGTAGCTCGTCTCGCAGATGATCCAGTGGTTGTGCTGCCACGGCCGCACGATCGTCGTGCCTTCGTGGAGGATGCCGCGGTTCCCCATCCACCGCCCACGCTGGGGCGCGGCGACGATCTCACCGAACGGGTCGACCCGGTTCTGGTGCGGCATACAGGTCGTCTATACCATCTCGAACATATGTTTGATTGGCTCGATGACCTGAACCCCGAACAACGGGCCGCGGTGGTCCACAACGGCGGCAACCTCCTGATCGTCGCCGGCGCGGGGAGCGGCAAGACCAAGACGCTGGCCTGCCGCGTCGCCCGCCTGCTGGCCGACGGCGTGCGGCCCGAACGGATCCTGCTGCTCACATTCTCGCGGCGCGCCGCGCGCGAGATGCTGGCCCGGGCCGGCCAGCTCGCCGAAGCCGACGGCGCTCGTCGGGTGTGGGGCGGCACGTTCCACGCCGTGGGCAACCGGCTTCTCCAGCAACACGGCCGGGCCGTCGGCCTGCGGCCGGGCTTCACCGTCCTCGACCAGGGCGACAACACCGACATGCTGGGCTTGCTGCGCCACGACCTCGGGCTGGGCGAGACCGGCCGGCGGTTCCCGAAGAAGGACACGCTGGCGTCGATCTACACCCGCGTCGTCAATGCTCAGGAAAAGCTGGCCGACGTCGTGGAGCGGGCGTACCCGTGGTGCCGCGACGAGGTCGACGACATCAAGGCGGTCTTCACCGCGTACACCGAACGCAAGCGGGCCACCAACGTCGTCGACTACGACGACCTGCTGCTCTACTGGCGCGCCCTGGCCGCGTCGCCAACGGTTGCCCCGCTCCTGCACGCGAGCTTCGACCACATCCTCGTCGACGAGTTCCAGGACACCAACGCGGTGCAGGCCGACATCGTCGCCGCCATGGCCGGGCCCAACACGTCGATCGCAGTCGTCGGCGACGACGCCCAGGCCATCTACGGCTTCCGCGCCGGATCGGCGCAGCACATGATCGACTTCCCCGCCCGGTTCGCCGGTGCCACGGTCATCACACTCGATCGCAACTACCGGTCCACGCCCGAGATTCTCGACGCGGCCAACGCCGTCATCGCCGAAGCCGGAATCGGGTTCGCCAAGGAGCTGCGGTCGACCCGCCCGGGCGGCGCCCGGCCTGTCGTGGCCGCGTGCGTCGACGAGCTGGCCCAGTCCGCGTTCGTCTGCGACAACGTCCTCGAGAACCGAGAGCGCGGCATCGCCCTGCACGACCAGGCCGTGCTCTTCCGCACGGGGCACCACAGCGACGGCCTCGAGCTCGAGCTGTCCCGCCGCAACATCCCGTTCGTGAAATACGGCGGCCTCAAGTTCCTCGAGAAGGCGCACGTCAAGGACATGCTCTGCCTGCTCCGTATCCTCGACAATCCGAGCGACGAGCTGGCGTGGGCCCGTGTCCTCGGGCTCATCGACGGCGTCGGGCCGGCCACGATCCGACGCCTCACCGACGAGCTCGGCGTGGTCGAGGCGACCGCCCTCAGCCGGTTGCTGGGCGACGAATGCCCCGCGTTCCCCAAAGCGGCGACCGACGACCTCGAAGGCCTGCGATCGGCCCTGGCCGACTGCGCGAATGGCGACCTCCCGCCCTCGGTGCAGGTCGAACGGCTGGCGCTGGCGTGCGTTCCGCTCTTCGCGCGCCGCTATCCCGGCACCGCGTCGGTACGCCTCGCCGATCTCGAACACCTTCGGTCGCTCGCCACCGACTACCGCAGCCGCAGCCGGTTCCTTGCCGAACTAACCCTCGACCCGCCCGTCAGCACCAGCGACCTGGCCGGCCCGCCGCACCTCGACGACGACTACCTCATCCTCTCGACAATCCACTCGGCCAAGGGCGGCGAGTGGCGGGCAGTCCACGTGATCCACGCGTCCGACGGCAATATCCCGTCCGACATGGCGCTGAGCTCAGCCGACGAGACCGAGGAGGAGCGCCGCCTGCTCTACGTCGCCCTCACCCGGGCGCGCGACACGCTCGTCGTGTCGTACCCGCTGCGCTATTACTTCCGCCGGCCCAACCCCCTCGACGACGCTCACGCGTACGGCCAGCCGAGCCGCTTCCTCGCCACCGCGTCGACGACGATGGACACGATCAGCGTCGGCCAGATCATCATCGAGGACGACCCGGTCGCCTCGGAGCTGGCCGAGCTCTGGAACTAAGCCGGTCTCAGTCCGGCAGCATCGGCACCGACATGCCCTCGCCGCGGTGGAGCAACGCGGCGCGCGTGACCGCCGCGGTCCCGAACTTCTCCCGCACGTCGTCGATGGCGGCGTCGAGCGCCCATTCGGTGTGACCGTCGAACGGCAGGGTGAGCTGAACGGCACCGTCATCGTCGAGGTTGCCGACTGACACGCCGATCAGCGTGATCCCCTGCTGGCGAATGAGGGGACCGATGTCGGCCAGCAGCACGCGCGCCGCGGTGAGGATGGGCTCGGTCTGCGCCGTGGGCCGCGGCATGGTGTGCGAGCGCGTGCCGCGCGAGAAGTCCTCGAAGCGAAAGCGCAGCACCACGGTACGACCGACGCGGTCGGCGGCACGCATGCGTCGGGTCACGCGATCGACCAGACCTGTCAGCGCGGCCTCGATGCTGCCGTGGGGCTTCGGCCCCCAACCAAGGGCGCGCTGGGAACCGATCGACCCGCGGCGACGCCCGACCTGCACGCGACGTGGGTCGCGGTTGTGCGCCAGCGCGTGGATATGTCGGCCCGACGCCGGGCCCAGCATCGACACCAACCCGGCCTCGGCCAGGCCGGCGACCTCGCCCACTGTCGCGATCCCGCGCTCGTGCAGCTTGCGCGCCGTCACCGGCCCGACCCCCCACAGCCGCTCGACCGGCAACGGATGCAGGAATGCCAACTCGCCGGCGGGCGGCACGACGATGAGCCCGTCGGGCTTGGCGACCGCGCTGGCGACCTTGGCCAGGAACTTGGTTCGCGCCACGCCCACGCTGATGGGAAGACCGACGCGCTCGCGCACCTGCGCGCGCAGGCGGACCGCGATTTCGCGCGGCGTCCCCGACACCCGGCGCAGCCCGCCGACGTCGAGGAACGCCTCGTCGATGGACAGCCCCTCGACGAACGGCGTGGTGTCATCGAAGACCGCGAACACCGCCTTGCTCGCCTCGACGTAGGCCGAGAAGTGCGGTTCGACAAAGACAAGGCGCGGGCAGAGCGAGCGCGCTTCGCGCCCGCTCATCGGCGTCCGCACGCCGCACGCCTTGGCCTCGTAGCTGGCCGCCAGCACCACGCCCCCACCCACTGCGATCGGCAGGCCGCGCAGCTTGGGGTCGTCGCGCTGTTCGACCGACGCGTAGAACGAGTCGAGGTCAGCGTGCAGGATGGTGGCGTCGTCGCCGGGCACGAACATATGTTCGCATGCAGGTGTTCGATGAGTTGCGGGCGCCGGCGGCGTCCTACATCACGTGCTCGAGTTGGTTGACGCCCTGGCCCGCCTTGAGCTCGCGGCGCGCCGTCTGGGCTGGTCGATCACGGTGACAGGCGCGCCGGACGAGCTGGTGGAACTGCTCGACTTCGTGGGGCTCGAGCTACGCGTCGAGGTGAGCCGGCAGACCGAAGGCGGCGAACAGCTCGGTGTCGAGGAAGCTGTGGTGGCCGACGATCCGACCGTCTGACACCTCGATCAGCTGAAGCGCCCACGGGTAGTGCCCGCCGTTCGGGTCCGGGCGGTACGAACCGAAGGCCGCGGTGCCGTTGGCCGCGGTGGCGATCAATCGGGACCCCTTGCAACCGATGCCGTTGCCGCCGAACCACGTGCCCATCTCGACCGGGCCGCGCAACCAGAAGTTGTACGGCGGCATCGACATGACGGCGTCCTCGTGCAACAGCGAGACGAGCGACTCGATGTCGTAGCGCTCGAAGGCGTCGACGTACCGTGCGAGCAGCTCTTGCTGCTCGGCGTCCATGACCTGGGAACGCGAGATGTCCGCGTCGTAGTTGGCCAGCGTGGCGCGAGCGCGCTGCAGCGCGCTGTTCACCGACGCCACGCTGGTCTCGAGCAACTCGGCGACCTCGGTCGCCTGCCACTTGAGCACCTCGCGCAGGATCAGCACGGCGCGCTGCTTGGCCGGCAAGTGCTGGAGCGCGGCCACGAACGCGAGGCGGATCGACTCCTTGGCCTCGGTGACGGCCGCCGGGTCGCCGTCGGGCGCCAGCACGCGTTCGTCAGCGATCGGCGTCACCCACATGTGTTCGGGAAGCGTGTCGCCGTGGAACGAGTCGGCCGAACCGCACGACGTCATCTCCATCGGCCGGGCCCGGCGTTGACCGCTGCGCATCATGTCGAGGCAGACGTTGGTGGCGATGCGGTACGCCCACGAGCGCAGCGCGGACCGGCCCTCGAAGCCCTCGATGTTCTTCCAGGCCCGCACCATGGTCTCTTGCACGGCGTCCTCGGCCTCGAAGGACGAGCCGAGCATGCGGTAGCAGTAGCCCGTCAGTTCGCGGCGGTACTGCTCGAGGTCTTCGAACCGGGCCTCGACAGAGTCAGACCTCACCGCCATCGATCGCGATCCTACGGCGAGGCTCATGGCTAGTTCGACGGCCGCGTCACCCTGAACTCATCGGTCTTGACATGTGACTATTTAGTCACCTATCGTCAATGGGGTGGACGAGGTGTTCAAGGCGCTCGCGGATCCGACCCGGCGAAGCCTGCTCGACGAGCTGTACCGCGCTGACGGGCAGACGCTGCACGCCCTCGAGGAGCGGTTCGCCATGACGCGCTTCGGCGTGATGAAGCACCTCAAGCAACTCGAAGACGCCGGCCTCGTGGTGACCCGGAAGCAAGGTCGGGAAAAGCTCCACTACCTCAACCCGGTGCCGATCCGGCTCGTCCACGACCGATGGGTAAGCAAATACGCCGAGCCCTGGGCCAGCGCGCTCAGTGACCTCAAACAGCAACTGGAGAAGCAGATGGAAAAGGTGTTCGAGATCTACATCAAGACAACGCCGGAGCGTCTCTGGGACGCGATCACGGACAGCAGCACCCGCGGCAAGTACCAGTTCGGCAACACGATCACGTCGGACTGGACGCCGGGCTCGCGTTTCGAGATGGGCAACCCGAAGGCGGGCGGCGTGCTCCTCGGCGAGGGTGAGAACCTCGAGGTCGATCCGCCGCGCCGACTGGTGCAGAGCATGGTTGCGCTGTGGGGCGACGACGTGAAGCGCGAAGGCACATCTCGCGTGACATGGGAGATCGAACCGGTCGGCGACTCGTGCCGACTCACCGTCACCCACGACCAACTCCGCGAGGGCGCCAACGACCAGCTCTACGGCGGCTGGCCGATGATCCTGTCGGGCCTGAAGACGTGGCTCGAGACCGGCGAACTGCTGACCACGCCCGGCTCGCTCATGTACACCTGACGCGGCGTACGCTGCCGAGCGGTGGCAGTCATCGTCTCGGTTCACATTGCCGATGTCGGTGTGCCGCGCGCCCTGCGCCTCATGGCGCGCCGGCCGAGCGCGAAGCGCGTGGCCGGACTGCGCAACACCAACGTCGGGCTGGCCGCGCCGATGAGCGCGTCACTCCTCCCGCGACCGAGCCTCCGACGCGCCGTGCTGGTGGGCTTCTGGGACGACGAAGCCGCCCTCGACCGTTTCGTTGCGGATAGTCCGGTCGCCGCCGCGCTTGCCGGTGGCTGGCACGCGCGCCTCGAACCGTTGCGAGCCCACGGCACCTGGCCGGGTCTGCCGGTCGACGTCCCCAAAGGTCGCCGGACGGACTACGACGGCCCGTCGGTCGTACTCACCCTTGGCCGTACCCGGCTCTCGCAGGTGCGACGGTTCCTCAAGTCGTCGTCGCGTGCGTCGGGCGCGGTGATCGGCGCGCCCGGTGTGTTGTGGGCGACCGGCTTCGCGTCGCCACCGTTTCTCGCGACGTGCTCGCTGTGGGAGTCGACCGACGCGCTCAGCGCGTACGCGTACGGCGCGGGCGATCGGGCCCACCCTGACGCGATCGACGCGGGGCGGGCCAAGCCGTTCCATAAGCAGGAGGCGTTCATCCGCTTCCGCCCCGTGCGCGTCGAAGGCAGCCTGGGCGGCGTCAACCCGCTAACCGTCGGCGCCTTCCCGGTCGCGTGAGCGACGAAGAGGAGCCGGACGTCCGGTTCTCGTACGCCAACGAGCGCACCTTCCTGGCGTGGAACCGCACATCGCTCGCCCTCGTCACCGCCGGCTTGGCCATCACCCAACTGCTGCCGCCGTTCGACATCCCCGGCGGCCGCCGGCTCATCGGCCTGCCGCTCATCGCCCTCGGCACCGTCACCGCGCTGCTCAGCTACCGCTACTGGCGCGACAACGAACGGGCGATGCGCACCGGGGCGCCGCTGCCGTCGTCTCCGCTACCGCGGCTGTTGGCAATCGTGGTCACCGTCAGCGCGGCAATCGCGTTCGTACTCGCCGCCTTCGCCAACCGATGAAGCCGATCGACGACGAGGGTCTGGCCGAAGAACGCACCGCGCTGGCGTGGAGCCGCAGCAGCGTCGCCCTGCTCGCGTGCGGCGCCGCCGTCCTCAAGGGCGTGCCCCATCTGGCCAGCCCTCGCGGCCGGCCGATCGCCGGCGCCGTCATCGTGGTGCTGGCTGTGGCTGCGGCGGTCGTCGGCTCGTGGGAGGAGCGCACACGGCGGCGCGCGGTGACGACGGCCGGCGGTGTGATCGACGCCAACGCGATCAGGCGGGTGGCCTACGCCAACGCACTGATCGGCATCGTCGCGTTCGCACTCGCGACGCTGAGCAGCTGACCGCGCGTCGCGTTACCAGCGATACCAGCGCGCGCCTTCACCGGCGCGCATGCCGAAGCCCAGCAGCCAACCGACCAACACAATGGCGGCGATCCACCACAGCGCATGCATCGCGAAACCGGCGCCGCCGAGAAGCAACGCAATCAGCAGTACGAACAGAACCACACCCATCGTTCGCTCCTCTCTGAGGTTGAAGTACGGCCACCTGTTCCCAAACAAGTCGCGGGTTACACCGGGGTCATCGCGGGAACAGAGCGGACTATGCCGAATACCGATGACATCAAGGGCCGCGTGAAGGAAGCCGCCGGTGACCTCACCGACGACGATCAGTTGAAGAACGAAGGCAAGGCCGATCAGGCGGTCGGCAAGGCCAAGGAGTTCGTCGACGACGTGAGGGACAAGGTCGAAGACGGTATCGACGCGGTACGCGACAAGCTCCGCGGGTAACGCGCTACGGCTGACGACCGGTGAACGCGATCAGCTTGGTTTGATCGTCGGCGTCATCGGCGACTTCGACGCGCGGACCGAAGTGACCGCTGTTGCGAAGCACCTCGTCCATCGGCTCCATGTTGACGAGCATGCGACGTACCTCGTCGACGTCGAGCGACTCGTCCAAGCCGGTGGCCCGCGCCAGGTCCCACGTGTGAACGAGCACGTCGGGTGTCACGAACATGTCGATCGCGTTCTCGAACGTGTGCCTCCCCGCGGCGGTGTCGAGCTCGCGGCCGGCGACGTCCGGCGCGTCGAGGTTCGACCGTAAGGACGCGTCGAGCGCCTCCCACGCGGCGACCGGGTCGTCGTCAACGGAGGGGCCGCTCGCGATCGTGACGCCGCTGGCGCCGAAGAATCCCGGTACCCACTCGACCAGGTGACGAACGACGTCGCGCGCGACCCACCCGTCGCACGGCGCCGGGTTGTCCCACGCGTCGGCCGGTACCGCGCGCACGCGGTCGCTGAACTCCGCGGCCAGCTTGCGGTAGCGATCGTTGATCTCACTCATTGGCGTCCCTTCCGAAGCGTTGGAGGCTCGGCGGCACCGGGCCGTCCTGATCGAAGGCGAAGATCATGTTGGCGGTCTGCCCGCCGACGGCGACGAGGACACCATCGGGCGTCCACACCCGGACCGACCCGTGCCCAAAGCCCTCACTCGCGACGTGACCGCGCATCTCGAGGAGCACCCACTCGCTGTCGGACCGAGGACCAAACCGCATGCTGTTGTCGAGGCTGATCCCCGCGCCGAGCTTGCCCGCACCGCGGGCAATCGCGGCAGGAACCATGTCAGCGACAAACCCGATAGCCGCCGGCGTGATGGGCCCCGGCGCCGTCACGCGGGCCCATAGGAGCATCTGCGCAGGGTCGGGCGCGTGGTCCTCACCACGGGCGGCCTCGAGATAATCGATCGAGCGTCGGAAGCTCGTGCGCTCGGCGCCGCCGTGACCAAGGACAAGCTCGCGGCTGTTGGCTGGCGACGTCACGCTCGGCATGGTGTCGAACTGGCCCGACAGCCCGCCGGCGCGCGGTATGCCGGTTGAGCCCAGAGCAGTGAAGACGATCGCGCCGCGGAGATAGGCGGTGACGCGGAGCTGGGCGACGCGCTTCCCCGAAGCCAGCACTTCGGTCTCGCACTCGATGACGTCGCCGAGCGCGGCCTGCGACACGAACTGCGTCGTGACCCAGAGCGGCGGACGATCGGAGGCGGCTTCCATGGCAACGGTCGCCACCGCGATGGCTGTGCCGCCGTAGAGCGCGCCGTCGTGGCGCGACAGAGGCGGCGTCAGCTCGAAGCGCGAACGCAGGTGGTCGTCGAACTCGATGCCGAGCAGCTCCGCGTCGGCGGGTTGGATGTTCATGGCACCCGGCAGCCTCGCGCGTCACCCTCGCGGACATGCGCGACAGGACGCCGTCACTCCGCTGTCCAAGACATCGCCCGCGATCGTCCAGTCTTGCCTTCAGGATCAGCGGTGGGCCAGCAAACGCTGTCCGCCTTGCAACGCAGCTCCCGATGCCTGTGTGCCATCACGCCTTGGTCCGCCTTCGGGCCATCAGCATTTCGCGAACTCTCGATCGACCGTGCACGCTCACTCACTTCTGAGCACGCCCGGATCGTCGCGCCGAGCGTCGCCGACGAGTCGGTTGTTCAACCGTCGTTCGCAGTCGTTCCAAGGAACTCCTTATGGCGCTCAAATAGCCCCCGTCGCTGTGGAGCGCTCGGTCGAGTGCACGCATCTCAGTTGGTGACGCAGCCGTGAACGTCCGGAGTTCCGTCAGAGTCAATCGAAGGTTGAACTCGTTCACTGCTTCTCGCCAAGCGTGCAGCAACTGGATCAGATCAGTGTCGCGATCCTCCGCGAGCGCCCCCGAGGTGACGGCCGCATCAGCCGCGGAGACGAGAACCCGCGGGTAGACCCGGCCCCGTGTCTCAGCATCTCCAATCGGCTCGAAGCGAGAGTCGTCGAGGATCGCCTCATTTGAGGCGATCTCGCGCCGCAACGCATGCAGCGCGTGATTACGGCGGTCGTTCGCGACTGCCCACCGCTCCGCAAAGACTCCGGTGATCGCCGCCAAGATTGCGAAAGTTTCCACCGTGAGTTCGAATTTCACGGATTCATCGACAATAAAGATCCCGACGATGCTGATGAGCAGCGCTACGACCAAACTTCCGAACGTGACAACTCCGATAGCCCGCCGCTTCACTGGCGGCTCGGTGCGGTCCAGATTCCGTCGGATATGGCACTTGTAGGGCGACCGGGACCTCGCTTGAGAGTGAGCAACTCGACGCCGAACTCGTGTTCCCGGGAACTCAGATCGAGATGCGTCGCGCTCAGCTCGTCAAGCTTCGCGTCCGCAATGATCGTTCGCAGTTCGCGCACGCCATATTTTCGGGTTAGGTCAAGGCGTATGGTGTCGTCCGCCGGGAACGCGACATCGCTGCGGTCGGGGAGCGTAAGCCGCAACTCTGTGCCGGTTCGATTGGTGTACAGAACGACGACGCGTAGGCATCGGTTCCTCTCGATCGAGCCGTGGAACGACACACTGTCCATGTCCAAGGTCAGGTCAGTGCAATCCTGCAGAGGACTCGTCACCCACTGAAGGAACAGATTCGTCGCTTCGTACTCCTCCGCCGCTAGTTTGTCGAGACCCTCGTCCAATGAACCGGTCGTAGCGACCTCGACTATCACCCGATCGTCATCGCGAAGGAGCCGTTCGCTGAGCATCGCGAGGAGCGCCGAATCGTGTTCGAAATTGCTGAGGGTGTTTCCCAGTAACGAGAAAACCACTGGGTGGCCATCCAGTACGTTGTCCAGCAGAGAACGAAGACGTGCGATGTTCGCCGAATCAGAAAAGTCGAGTTGCAAAGGAAGAACTTGATCGCTCGGGCTGAGCCCAACCTCGTCGATCAGTTTCTGACCGCCAATCTCAAGCATTAGAGCACTCATGTCTACGGGCACGTAACAGAGTTCTTCGTTGCGCTCTAATAGATGTCGGACGATGAATACGTCCTTCACCCCATTTCCAGGCCCCAGACTCACATAGTGATACGGGTCTTCACCGAGGACGCCACGTACAGCCTTCCACCGCTCTTCGAACGAGTGAATGCTCCTCCGCATCACTGGGTAAGTCAGATCATCACAAGCCCGACACCACGCAAGCGTGGACGCAACACCCCAATAGGCGAAGCCGGAGGTGATCACCTTTCCGTCGCCAACGGGTGAGACGGGGCGCCTCAGGTCGCGGATCAGATCTGCAAGTTTTGCAGCCTGGTCTTCGCCGGGGATAAGGGCTGGGCGACCCATCGACTCGGCGGCACGCTGAAGTCGGCCTGTTGCCGAGGTCATCGCTCCTCCTTCGCGCTCTGGTGTGGCGCCACCTATTGCGCGCCAGAAAATTTGAAACGACGGTAGCGGGATGTCTAGGAGGCCCCGTCGCTCGCAGCCGATCGGCGAGGCTGCACATAGCTCAGTAGTGCCCGATCGGCATGTTCTGATCGGGGTCGAGGACGAGCGGGGTCAGGCCGACGTGACCGACCACCGCGTTGCGGTAGCCACGGAAGTCTTGGCACGCCGGATCATTCGCCGTCGCCGACGGGCCTTGCAGAAGATCGAGCATCGTGCACACCACGCCGCCGGCCAGCACCGAGCCCGCGCTGTTCGTCTCGTGATAATGGCTTCCGTAGCGCGCCTTCGGGAACGCGAGGTCGGGCACGTTCGCCTCGCACGGGTCGGGCGCCTCGCCAACGAGGCTCCCGACCGAGAGCCCTTCAACCGCCGGCGCGACGTACCACGAGAAGTCGTAGCCGGGGACGATGTAGCCGAGCAGATCTGGCGTGTAGCCGAGCATGAAGTTCGTGCGCGTGCCGAACCGCTTGGCCTGGACGTCGCGCACGCCCGGTTCGTAGGGCCGGCCGGTGTTGGCACCAGCCTTGGCCGGATCGGCGTTGTACGCGAACGGCCGCGCCGCGCAGGCCAGCGCCGCCGGGTTCACCTTGACGTAGTCGCCGACGGCCTTCGTGCGGTTGACCTTGCCGACGCCGACGTAGAGCTCGGGGAACATCTCGCCAGGCGCGGTGACGAAGCTGGCGGTACCGATACGCCACGCGTAGAACGTCGTCTTCACGTCGAAGCCTGACGGCAGGGCGCCGCCCTTGCCGAGGCGGTTCGCCAGCTCGCCCGCCGATATCGGTTGGCCGGCGAAGTACGACGGCTTGTCGATCGTCCCGGCGGCGGTGACGGCGAGCAGCGCGCCGTTGTTCGCCGGGAGGTACGCGACCTTGGGAGGCAGCACGTCGACGGTGGGGCTGGCATCCCACGGCTCGCGTCGCAAGGCGGTGACCGCGGCACTTCCGATCACGCGACCCAGCGCGTAGGTGCGGTTGCGCGACACCAGCGGCTCGGCCCACTCGTCGGTGCCGGGCTTGGTCGTGAAGACAACCGGACGGCCGTCGTCCTTCACGGCGAAGCGCTCGCCGTCGAACGTGTCCCGGCGCCAGCGTTGCGTGCACGAGTCGCCGACGACTTCGATCGA
>DASRJI010000090.1:0-3367 GCA_035649535.1 Acidimicrobiales bacterium
CGAAGCGGCCAAACCCAAGGCGTCGTTGCAGGGGCCGATTCCCGGCGCCGGCGTCTTTCTGGTCACGCCAGGGCGCGAGCTCGAGTTCCTGCACCCGCTCTCGATCACTGCGCTATGGGGCGTCGGCCCAGCGACCGCCGAGCGCCTCGGCCGGCTGGGCATCCAAACGATCGGCGACCTTTCGCAGTTGCCCCTTACGAGCCTGGTTGGTGCCGTCGGCAAGGCCGCCGGCCAGCATCTCCACGAGTTGGCGTGGGGCCGCGACCCGCGACCCGTCGAGCCGGATCGGGCGATCAAGTCCGTGAGCCACGAGGAGACCTATGCCGTCGACCACGTCGATCCCGCAGTGCTGCACCGGGAGGCGGTCCGCATGGCCGACGCCGTCGCCGGCCGGCTGCGGAAGGGCGACCTGGCCGGGCGCACGGTGACGATCAAGGTGCGGTTCCACGATTTCGCGACCATCACGCGGTCGCAGTCGCTGCCGACCGCGGTCGACGATGGGCCGATCATCGCCCGCGTCGCGTCCGGGTTGCTCGACCAGGTCGACGTGAGCGCTGGCGTGCGGCTGTTCGGCGTGGGCGTCTCGAATCTCATCGACGGTGGCGCTCGCCAGTTGTCGCTCGACGACGTGGTCGACGCCACGGCGTGGAGCGCGACCTCCAAGGCGGTCGACGCGATCCGCGACAAGTACGGCGACGACGCGCTGGGCCCGGCCGCGATCGTGAACGATCGGGGACTACAGACCAAGAAGCCGGGCGAGCAGCAGTGGGGACCAAACGAGTGACGTCGCGTCGGAGACGCGCAAAATGACGTCGCGTCGGAGACGCGCAAAATGACATTGCGCATTGGGTTTATCGGCTGCGGGTGGATCGCCGGCGCCCACTCGCGATCGCTGAAAGCGCTGATCGCGGGCGGCGTGGTCGACGCGCAGGTCGTCGCCGCGTCGGACCCGCACCTCGAACGAGCGCAGGCCTTCGCCGGCGCGCATGGGGCAGACATCGCGTCGACCGATCCCGCCGACGTGCTGGCCGCGGTCGACGTCGTGTGGATCTGCACGCCGACGGGAACCCATCGGGGCCTCGTCGAAGCGGCCGCCGCTGCTGGTGTTGCCATCTACTGCGAGAAGCCGCTCGCGCCGACGATCGACGACGTCACCGCCATGGCGGCCGCGGTCGAGCGGGCCGGCGTGGCCAACCAGGTCGGGCTCGTTCTACGCGCCGAAGCGTCGTTCCTCGAGCTGCACCGTCTCCTGCACGACGGCACGGGCCAGCTGGGCGCCCCGATGACGGCAATCTTGCGGGACGACCAGTTCTTCCCGATTCAGGGCCAGTACGTCACCAGTGGCGGCGGCGTGTGGCGCGCCGACGTCGCCCAGGCGGGTGGCGGCGCGCTGCTCGAGCATTCGATCCACGATCTCGACGCATTGGCATGGTTGCTCGGGCCGATCGTCGAGGTTGCGTGCCGCACCGCCAACTTCGCCGGCCACGTGGGTATCGAGGACGTGGCGACGGCAACGCTTGTCCACGACAACGGTGTCACCTCGACGCTCGTCAGTGTGTGGCATGACGTGCTGTCCCGCCCGTCGACACGCCGCCTTGAGGTGTTTTGCCAGAAAGCGCTGCTGTGGGTGGATCGAGAAGACACCGGTCCGGTCCACGTTGAGACGAATGACGGTACGCATGCCCTCGCCGCAGACACGGCCGGCGGCTGGATAGCCGAACTCCCGTTGCCCGACGACTGGCGGCAGGGATTGGCGCCCTACGCCGTTGCTGACCGGGCCTTTCTCGAGGCGCTGGCGGCCGGGCGGCCGGGATGGCCCGGGTTCGACGCAGCGGTGGCCGCCCATCATGTGGCCGACGCCGCGTACCGCTCAGCCGCCTCCGGAGGCGTCCCAGTCCCAGTCGCGTTGAGGTAGGTCGGTCGTCGCGCGAAGATGGAGGCGGTGCCGCTTTCTGAAGACGAGCAGCGGATCCTCCACGAGATCGAGCGGAGTTTCTACGAGAACGATCCGGAGTTCGCGCGTGGCGTCAGCACGGCCACGCTCAACCGGCACGCCGGTCGCAACACGAAATGGTCGGTCCTGGGCTTCGTCGTCGGGCTGCTCGTGCTCCTCTCGCAGCTCGGCACGTTCTGGCTGGCCGCCTTCGGGTTCCTGCTCATGCTCGGCAGCGCGTTCGTGTTCGTCTCGAACCTCCGGCGCATGACCCGGGGTGGCCTGTCGAACGTGGCGCGGTCGTTCAAGTCGCGCAATTTCGGCGCCACGCTCACCGAGCCAGGCCGCCGTCTTCGTCAGCGCTTCAAGCGCGGCGACGACTGAACAGCGGACGCGGATCGAGCGCCCACAGGATTCGTTGGCGCGCGCTCGCACCGGCCCGCACCGCCGTTTCCACCGCAGCCGCCGCGCTGGTCGCGCGCACGACTGAATCGTCGGGCGGTAGCTCGACGTCGTAGCTCGCCGCCGCGGCATCGTCGGCCAGGTCGCTGAGAGCGGCGGCCGGCGCGTCCCGCAAGGGAACCTGACGCGTGGCCCGACCGGCGTACTCGTGCATCGTCTCTGACGGGCGACGGCCGACGCGGCTGGCCCGCAGCGCTTCACTCGCCTCCTGCCACGCGACGAGCACCCGACCGGCGGGGTCGGCCGCCCGCGCCCGGCGCCGGGTGCGCCGAATTCGCTTGGCGGCCGGCACGGCGAGCGCCCACAACGCGAGGAGGGCGGCGAGGGCGATGGCGGCGACGAGGAGCCGGTTGATGCCACCGCCGCTGGCGCCGGCCGGCGTCGGTGCGTTCTGTTGCGTGGGCGCGGTCGTCGGCGTCGTCGCGCCCTGATCGGCGGGCGGCTGCGTCGTCGGCGTGGTGCCCAGGGTCGTCGCCGTCGATGTGTTGCTGGGGCTGGCCTGGGACTCCGGCACGCCGGTGTAGTCCTGCGTGCCGGGTGCGCCGCGCCCGGGCGTGGGCTCGAACGGCACCCAGCCGAACCCGGCCAGGAAGACCTCAGGCCACGCGTGGGCGTTGAGGTCGCGCACATGGAACAGCCCGTCCTGGCTCACCTCACCGGCGGTGAAACCGACGGCGACGCGAGTCGGAAGGCCCACGAGTCGGGCGAGCACCGCGTACGACCCGGCGAACTGCTCGCAGTACCCGCGGCGCACGTCGAACAAGAAGCGGTCGAGAGCCCGCTCGTTGTGGCCGGCCGGCACGGTGAGGTCGTACTTGAAGCGACTGCTGCGAAGGAAGTCCTGTAGCGCCTTGGCTCGCTGGTACGGCGTGCCTCGCCCGGCGACCTGGAGGGCGAGGTCGCGCACGCGCGCCGAGACCGGCGGCGGCGCCGCGTACCGGCGCGTGGCCTCGGCGTTGAGGCCGCCCGGTG
>DASRJI010000091.1:0-16176 GCA_035649535.1 Acidimicrobiales bacterium
CCGCCGACAACGACCGGGACGTCGACTCCGGCCGCTGACAGGAGGCCGATGACCTCGGGGACCAGTTCGAGGTGGGACCCGGAAAGGATCGACAGCCCGATGACGTCGGGGTCCTCGTCGCGGGCCGACGCGGCGATCTGCTCGGGTGACATGCGGATGCCCGCGTAGACGACCTCCATCCCGGCGTCGCGAGCGGCGACGGCGATCTGCTCGGCGCCGTTCGAGTGGCCGTCGAGGCCGGGCTTGGCGACGAGCAACCGAGGCGGCCCGCCGGCCATGGCCTTGACCTTGGCGACTACCGCCGCCATCTCGCCGCCCCGCTGGCCGACGCCGCCGGCGACGCCCGTGGGCGCGCGGTACTCGCCGAAGACCTCGCGGAGCGCGCCGGCCCACTCGCCGGTGGTGCCGCCGGCATGCCCGAGTGCGATCGTCGCCGCCATGACGTTCTCGCCCGACTCGGCGACGCGACGTAGCTCGTCGAGCGCGCGCGTGACGGCCGACGCATCACGCGCCTTGCGCCACGCGGTTACGTCGGCCTTCATCTCCGCCTCGACGGCGGGATCGACCTTGAGGAAGTGGCCCGTGTCGCCCGACGGGCCGACGAGCGGCGAGCGCTCGGCCTCAGTGAACGAGTTCACACCGATGACCTGCTGGTCGCCCGACTCGATCCGCCGGGTGCGGTCGGCCTGGCTGCGCACGAGCCGGCTCTTCAGCTCGTCGATGGCCTCGAAGGCGCCGCCCATGGCGAGAATCTCGTCGAGTTCTTCGGTGGCGGCCGCAACCAGCTCGTCGGTCTTGGCCTCGATGACGTGCGAGCCGGTGAAGATGTCGTCGTATTCGAGGAGGTCGGTCTCGAACGCGAGCACTTGCTGCATTCGCAGCGCCCACTGCTGGTCCCACGGCCGCGGAAGACCGAGGGCCTCATTCCACGCCGGCAGTTGCAGCGATCGCGTGCGCGCGTCCTTCGACAACGTGACGCCGAGCATCTCGAGGACGATGCGCTGCACGTTGTTCTCGGGTTGCTGCTCGGTCAAGCCCAGCGAGTTCACCTGCACGCCGTAACGGAAGCGGCGCAGCTTCGGGTCCTCGACGCCGTACCGCACCTTGGTGATCTGGTCCCACAGCTTCGTGAAGGCGCGCATCTTGCACGTCTCTTCGACGAAGCGGATACCGGCATTGCAGAAGAACGAGATACGACCGACGACCTCTGGCAACTCGGCGTCGGTCACCTGACCGGACTCGCGAACCGCGTCGAGAACACCGACCGCCGTCGCCAGCGCGTAGGCCAGCTCCTGCATGGGCGTCGCCCCGGCCTCTTGGAGGTGGTAGCTGCACACGTTGATTGGGTTCCATCGCGGAACGTGTCGCACCGTGTAGGCGATCGTGTCGACGGTCAGGCGCCGACTGGCGTCGGGCGGGAAGATGTACGTGCCGCGCGACAGGTACTCCTTGACGATGTCGTTCTGCGTCGTTCCTTGCAGGAGCGCAGGGTCGATGCCGCGCTCTTCGGCGTTGCCGACGTAGAGGCCGAGGATCCACGCCGCGGTCGCGTTGATCGTCATCGACGTCGAGAGCTGGTCGATGTCGATGCCGTCGACCAGTTGGCGCATATCGCCGATGTGGGCGATGGGGACGCCGACCTTGCCGACTTCACCCGCGGCTTCGACCGAGTCGGGGTCGTAACCCGTCTGCGTCGGCAGGTCGAACGCGATCGACAGGCCGGTTTGCCCGCGCGCCAAGTTCGAGCGGTAGAGCGCGTTGGACGCCTTAGGCGTGCTGTGGCCCGAGTACGTCCGGATCAGCCAGGGCCGGTCAGCCATAACCAAACAGCGTATTACCGGCTGTAGTCGTAAAAGCCGTGGCCCGACTTGCGACCCAGCTGGCCGGCGCTCACCATGCGCCGCAGCAGCGGTACCGCCGCGTAGTTCGGGTCACGGAACTCGTCGTACAGCGCGTCGATGATCGCCAAGCTCGTGTCGAGGCCGACCAGGTCGAGCAGGGCGAGCGGGCCCATCGGGAAGTTGCAGCCGCCCTTCATCGCGCTGTCGATGTCGTCCTTGTTCGCCGTGCCGTTCTCAAGAAGGCGCACCGCGTTGTTGAGGTACGGGAACAGCAGCGCGTTGACGATGAACCCGGCCTGATCCTTCACCTGCACGGGTGTCTTGCCACACGCTTCGGCGAACGCGGTCGCCGCGGCGATCGTGTCGTCGCTGGCGGTCAGCGGGCGGACGATCTCGACCAGCGCCATCATCGGCGCCGGGTTGAAGAAATGGACGCCGCACACCTTGTCGGGTCGCCCGGTCTCGATCGCCATCTCGATGACCGGCAGCGTCGAGGTGTTGGTCGCGAGGATCGTGGAGTCCTGGCACACGCGGTCGAGGTCGTTGAACAGCGCCTTCTTCGTCGCCAGGTCCTCGACGATGGATTCGAGGACAAGATCACAGTCGGCCAGGGCCTCGAGGTCGCTCGTCGCGCTCACGCGGCTGATCGTGCCGTCGCGGTCCTCCTCGGACAGCCGGCCCTTCTCTACCTGCTTGGCCAGCGACTTCTCGAGTACCGCGACCATGCCGTCGGCCGTCTCCTGCTGGCGGGAGCGGAGCACGACCTCCATGCCGGCCTTGGCTGCGGTCTCGGCCACGCCCGAGCCCATGATTCCGGAGCCGACGATTCCAACGCGCTTGACGGTCATGGGCGGCACGTTACCGGCCGGTAAGGTCACCCCGCATATGACGAGCCGCCTCCACAGTGGGCTGTACGGGCTCGTTCCCCATCGCGAGCGGGTTGTGGCCGGAGCGCGCGGCGTCGTGCTCGAGCTGGGTGGCGGCCTCAACGTCGCGCACTACCGCGACGTCGAGCGGGTCGTCATCTGCGAACCCGACGCCGCGAACCATGGCGCCCTTCTCGATCGCGTCGCCGCTGCGGCCGTTCCCGTCGAGGTCCACGAGTCGGCCATGACGGACACGGGTCTGGTGGCGGCCAGTTTCGACACGGTCGTCCTCACGTTCGTGCTGTGCACGACGAAGGAGCCATACGACCTGCTGGCCGCGCTCAAGAGCCTGCTGCGCGCCGATGGCCAGCTGATCTTCCTGGAACACGTGCGCGGCGGCGGTGTAGTGGGCACGATGCAGAACGTGGCCAGCTACATGTGGCAGCGCACGTTCGACGGATGCCACCCCGATCGCGATGCGGTCGCGGCGATCCGCGAGGCGGGATTCTTCATCACCGACCTCGATCGGTTCTCGATCCGGCGGTCGCCGGTGCCAGTGCGTCCGGCGGTCCGCGGCGTGGCGCGGAAGGCAGCGGCATGAGTGGCACGTTGGCTCTGGTCGGCGGCAACGAATGGACCGACGGCTGCACGTTCGACCTCGAGTTGCTCGCGGCGAGCGGCGGGACCGACGTGTTGGTGTTGCCGACCGCGGCGGCGTACGAGTACCCGGAGCGCGCCGTCGCCAACGCGGCGACGTGGTTCGCCGCCATTGGCGGCGAGGTGCGCGGCCTGATGGTGGTGGCCCGACCTGACGCCGAGGACGCGGGCGCGGCCGACGAGGTCCGCCGGGCCCGCTTCATCTACCTGAGCGGTGGCTCGCCCCTGCACCTGCGGTCTGTGCTCAAGGACTCGGCGGTGTGGCACGCCCTGGTGGAGGCGTGGCAGAGCGGCGCGGTGGTCGCCGGGTCGTCGGCGGGGGCGATGGCGTTGTGTGACCCGATGGTCGACCCGCGCGGCGGCGCGTTCACGCTCGGTCTCGGTTTGGTCGAACAGCTTGCGGTGATTCCGCACCACAACACGTGGTCGGTCGACAAGGAGCACCGCACGCTGACTCTGGCGCCGAAGGCCCTCTCGATCGCTGGCATCGACGAGGCCACCGCGCTAATCCGGTCGCCCGACGGCACGTGGCGAGCGGGCGGGGCCGGCGAGGTCGAAGTGTTCCGCGACGGCAAGCGGGCGGGACTCGACGCACTGCCGTCGTGAGCGAGCGGGAGGTCATCCCGTGTGACCCCGAGTTCGCCGACACCGCCGCGTTCTGTGAGAAGTACGGGTACACGTTGGAGCAATCGGCGAACACGATCCTCGTCGTCGGCAAGAGCGAGCCCAAGAGCTTCTGCGCCTGCGTCGTCACCGCCGATCGCCGTCTCGACGTGAACGGGACCGTGCGGCGACTGCTCGGGACGCGCAAGGCGTCGTTCGCGTCAGCCGACGACACCATTGCCGTGACCGGGATGATGATCGGTGGGGTCACACCGTTCGGCCTCCCGGTCACGTTGCCGATCTACATCGACACCGTCGTGATGGAACAGCCGTGGGTGATCGTCGGCGGCGGCGACCGGTCGTCCAAACTCAAGTTGCCGCCGTCGGAACTGGCGGCGCTGCCGAGTGCCGAGGTCGTCGAGGGGTTGTCCCTCAGCCCCGCTTAGTCGGCCTCGGTAACTGTCACCGAGTTGATCGTCACCTTCTCCTTCGGACTGCCCGACGGCGTCCCGATGCCGTCGATGTCGGCGACGACGTCCAAGCCGCTCACGACCTTGCCGAACAGCGAATACTGCGGCGGCAGTCGCATCCCATCGGGACCGCTGATGATGAAGAACTGGCTGCCGTTGGTGTTCGGCCCGGCGTTGGCCATCGCCAGGCTGCCGAGCTCGTAACGGCCGGCGGCAGGGAGCTCGTCGGCGAATTGGTAGCCGGGCCCGCCGCGGCCGGTGCCCTGTGGATCGCCGCCCTGGAGCACGAAGCCCGGGATGACTCGGTGGAAGTGGATGCCGTCGAAGTAGTGGTACCGGGCCAGCACGACGAAGTTGTTGACGGTGTTCGGCGCCGCCATCGGGTCGAGCGCGATCGTCATGTCACCCTTCGACGTGGACATCACTGCCGTGTAGCGCTTGTTGGCGTCGATGCACATCGGCGGCGGTCCGTCGAACTTCTGGCGCTGCGGCGCCGAGCCGTCGGCGGGCGGGCAGTCGGTGGCCATGTGGTTAGTGCTCCTCGATCTCGATCGACAGAATCTTGTGGACGGTGGCGGGTGGTTGGTCGGTGCCGACCACACCAGGCTCGGCGCCGATCTTCTTGACGACGTCCATGCCCTCGGTGACGGTGCCGAAGCGGTTGTACAGCGGTTGGAGGCCCTTGCCGCCGCTGTCCGTCAGCACGACGAAGAACTGGCTGCCGTTGGTGTTCGGGCCGCTGTTGGCCATGGCGACGGACGCCGCTGGGTACGTGACGCCATCGAGGCCCTCGTCCCCGAACTTGTAGCCGGCGTCGCCGCTGCCGTCGCCCTTTGGATCGCCACCCTGGATCACGAAGTCCTTCACGACCCGGTGGAAGGTGAGGCCGTCGTAGAAGTGGTAGCGGGCCAGCACGACGAAGTTGTTGACCGTCGTCGGGGACCGCTTGTTGTCGAGCTCCATCGTGAACGCGCCGGCGTCGGTCGTCACCTTGGCGATATAGGTCTTGCTCGTCTTGATGCAGTTGCGCTGCGGGACGGGGAAGCTGTCGCGGCGCGCTTGGTCCTTGAGCTTGGGACACGGAGCCGCCGCGCCGGTCGTCGCCGCGACCTCAGGGGTCTTCTTGTCGTCGCCGCCGCTCAGGGCGCGGCTGACCAGGAACACCGCGAAGACGAACAGGATGATGCCGAGCGTGACCATCCGGCGCTGGCGGTGTCGCCGCTGCTCAGCGGCGCGCACGGCCTCCTGCCGGGCGGCCCGCCCCGCCTTTTGTCGCTCCCGTTTTGCGCTCGGCACGGCCGCTCAAGCTAGCGGTCTCACTCAGGACCGGGTGTCGGGGTGGCGAAATGGTTGGGCGGGAAAGGGTGGCGAGGCCGGTACCCTCGCGGGGTGGCGCTGGTCGTGCAGAAATACGGAGGTACGTCGGTCGCCGACCCGGATCGCATCCGGTCGGTCGCTGAAAACGTGCACCGCGCCCGCAAGCGCGGCGACGACGTCGTAGTGGTCGTGAGCGCCATGGGCAAGGAGACCGACGACCTGTTGCGCTTGGCCGCCGAAGTGGCGGCCAGCCCGCCGGGCCGTGAGCTCGACATGCTGATCACCGCCGGCGACCGCAAGGCCACCGCGCTCGTCGTGATGGCGCTCGACGCGCTGGGCTGCGCGGCGGTGTCGTTCACGGGCAGCCAGGTCGGCTTCATCACCGACACCGCGCACGGCAACGCCAAGATCCTCGAAGTGCGCGGCGATCGGCTGCGCGAAGCGCTGGCGCAGGGCCAGGTCCCCGTGGTCGCCGGCGCGCAGGGCATGTCGGGCGCGACCCGGGACGTCACCTTCCTCGGCCGGGGTGGATCCGACACGACGGCCGTCGCCCTGGCCACCACGCTCGACGCCGACGCGTGCGAGCTGTACACCGACGTCTCCGGCGTCTACACCGCCGATCCGCGGATCGTGCCGGAAGCCCGCAAGCTCGAACGCCTGTCGTTCGACGAGATGCTCGAGATGTCAGCCAGCGGGTGCCCGAAGCCGGCGGCGCGTGCCGTCGAGTTCGCCCGCAACCACGGCGTTCCCCTCCACGTGCGCTCGGCATTCACGTGGGAGCCGGGAACGTGGATCACCAAGGAGGACCCATCCATGGAACAGGCGATCATCACGTCGGTTACCCACGACGTGTCGGAGGCGAAGGTCACCGTCACCGGCGTGTCCGACCGCCCCGGCATCGCCGCCAAGCTCTTCCGTGCCTTGGCCGACCAGTCGGTCAACGTCGACATGATCGTGCAGAACGAGAGCCACGACGGGAGCACCGACATCAGCTTCACGGTGCCGAAGTCCGACCTCGCCGTCGCGGTGGAGACCTCGCGGACGGTGGCCAAGGAACTCGGCGCGCACGAAGTCCATGCCGACGATGACGTCGCTCGGGTGAGCCTCATCGGCGCCGGGATGAAGACCAATCCCGGTGTCGCGGCGACCATGTTCGAGACGTTGTCGGCCGCCGGCGTGAACATCGAGATGATCTCGACTTCGTCGATCCGGATCAGCTGCGTAGTGCGGGCCGGTGAGATCGAAAAGGCCGTGCAGGCGCTGCACGAAGCATTCAAGCTGGCCGCATGAGAGTCGGGGTTTTTGGCGCGACGGGGCAGGTCGGCGCGGTGACGCGCGCGATCCTCGCCGAGCGCGGCTTTCCAGTCGAAGAAATGCGGTACTTCGCGTCATCGCGCTCGGCGGGCAGGACGCTGTCGTGGAAGAACGACGAGATCACGGTCGAGGACGTCGCCACCGCTGATTTCGCCGGTCTCGACGTCGCGCTCACGTCTATCGGCGCGGCGGCATCGAAGGAGTACGCCGAGCGCGTTGCCGCCGCCGGCGCGGTCGTCATCGACAACTCGAGCGCGTGGCGGATGGATCCCCGAGTGCCACTGGTGGTGGCCGGCGTCAACGACCACGCCATCGCCGATCGCCCCAAGGGGATCATCGCCAATCCGAACTGCACGACGATGGTCGCCATGTCCGCCCTCAAGGTGCTCGATCGGGAGGCGGGCCTACGCCGCATGGTCGTGTCGACGTACCAATGCGTGTCCGGAGCCGGCGGCGCCGGTGTCGACGAACTGGCCGAGCAGGTCGCCAAGCTGGGCGATCAGGCGAGCGCGCTGGCCTTCGACGGCAGCCTGGCGCGCGATCTCCCGGCCAAGGTCTTCCCGGTTCCGATGGCGTTCAACATCGCCCCGATCGCCGGTCAGCTGGTCGACGACGAGACCAACGAGGAGCACAAGTTCCGCAACGAGAGTCGCAAGATCCTCGAGCTGCCCGACTTGAAGGTCGCGGTCACGTGCGTTCGGGTAGGCGTGTTCACCGGTCACTCGCTGAGCATCAACGCCGAGTTCGCCCGCCCGGTCACCGCCGAGCGGGCGCGCGAGCTGATTGCGGCCGCTCCAGGGGTCGAGCTGGCCGACATCCCCACGCCGCATATGGCCGCCGGCGCTGATCCTTGTTACGTCGGACGGGTGCGCGCGGACAGCAGCGGCGAGAACGGCATTGCGTTTTTCGTGAGCGGCGACAACCTTCGCAAGGGCGCTGCGCTCAACGGCGTCGAGATCGCCGAACTCCTCGTCTGAGCGGGCTTGCTGGGCGCTACCGGCACGCGCACGGCGTGGCGCCGCATGCCGGACAGCCGTCCGCATAACGCCGGGCGGCGTCGGCCAGCGACAGGCCCAGTTGGTCGGCCAACGAGGCCAGCCAGGCGAGGACATCGCCCAATTCGTGGAGCTGCTCGGCGGGCGACCCTTTCCTGACCGCTCGAGCCAGCTCGCCGACCTCCTCGGCCAGCCACGCGACCGTCGCAGGCGTCCCGCGGGCCGAATCGCGCTCCCCGTAGAGGGTCCGCATGCGGGTTTGAAACTCACTGAGATCCATCTCTCGGGGATCGTATGAGCGGGAAGGCTGGCGTTGTGGCTACTGCGTAGTTAATGTGACGCGCTGCAGGGGCAAGATCTTGCCGTTGGGGCATGCCAATCATCGAAACCGGAGGACTTACGTGCGCAGATTGATCTCGGCGACGGGCGCAGGGCTCGCGGCCGCGGCCTTGGCCATTCTGTTTGGCTTCGCTGGCGTGGCTCACGCCCAGAGCGGCTCAGGCTCGGGTACGGAGGAGACGACGTCGACCACTACGGCGACGACCGTCTTCACCGGCGGCGCATCGGACAGCTTGGCCAACACCGGCGCGGATACCTGGCTGCTTATCAGCGGCGCAGGCGTTGCGATGGCAGGCGCTGTCGGCGCCCGTCGTCTGCTTCGCAGCCGTACCGTTTAACCAACTTCACAACTAATTGCGGGTGTTGACGCGCCTGCTCGCTACGCGAGCACGGCGCGTCGCCGCATTTTTGATCGGCGGAGCCCTGGTCGCGCTAGCGATCTGGGCTCTTGTCGATTTGGTCCGCATTCAGCACGACGTCAGCCGCGGCGAGGACGTTCTGCGGACGGTCAAGGCAACCGACCTGGCCAAGCCCCGCGGCCTGGCCCGCCCGGCCGACACGGCGCTGCGCGACATTCGCCGGGCCGACCACCGAGCGCGCACGAGCCTCCCGTTCAAGCTGGCCCGGCCCATCCCGCTCATCGGGCACCAAGTCGTGGCCCTGCGCGAGATGACGCGCATCGCGGCCCAAGTCGCCACGATCGGCGATCAGGCAGCGCGAACGGTCCAAGTGAGATTGGACGGGGCGACGGCCGGACCGGCCGGGCGCGTTGCCCTGCTCGAGACCGCCGACGTCGAGGTCGCCAAAGCCCGCCAGCAGATCGCACGGATCACGGTCACCAACGACCGATGGGTGCTGCCGCCGTTGCGGGGCGCTCGTAACTCGCTTCAGGGGAGCCTGACCAGCGCGAGGGCCAGGCTCCGAGATATCGGCGTGATGGCCAAGTCGCTCCGCCGCATGTTCGTCGGGCCCACCAATCTCGTCGTCCTCGCCGGCAACAACGCCGAGATGCGCTCGGGCGGCATGCCGTTGAGTGCGGGCGTGGTCGAGCTGAACAACGGCGAGATCAAGGTTCGCCGGTTCGTGCCGACCGGCAAGCTGTTCCTCAAACGGGGCGCCGTGCCTGTGCCACGCGAGCTGCGCGATCTCTACGGCGCACTGGCGATCGGCGCCGAGTGGCGAGGCACCACAGTCACGCCGAACTTCCCGGCAGTGGGCCCGGTCTACGAGCAGATGTCGCGGATGATCGGCTTCGGTGATGTCGACGGCGTCGTGTTCGTCGATGTCCTGGCCTTGAAGTCCGTGATCAAGTCGATCGGGCCGGTCGTCCTCGACGACATCACTTACGACGCGAGCAACATCGAGCGCGAGTTGCTCAACGAGAACTACATCCGCTTCCCGACGCCGACGGACGACGTTCAGGCCGAGCGCTACGACGTCCAGAGCAAGATCGGCGTGGCGATCTTCGAAGCGGTCAACTCGCGTCCGCTCAAGCTGGGTTCGCTCGTCTCGAACCTCTCAGCGGCGGGCAAGGGTCGTCATCTGCTCGCCTGGGCCAAGGACCCGGGGCTCCGAATGGTGTGGCGCCGCGCCGGCATCGACGGTGCGATCCCGCAGACCGGGCTGATGGTGGCGATGGAGAACATCTCGGCGAACAAGCTCGACTGGTACATCACGCCGCGCGTGTCGGTGAGGACGCTCAAGACCTCGCGCAACGCGCGCCGGGTCGAGTTGGCCGTCACGTTCGCCAACAAGCCACGCACGCGCACCTCCGACGTCGTCGAGGGCATCGCGTATGACCGCGAGCACGGCATGACCCCCGGCGAACATCGAGTCCTCCTGCTCGCGTACCTGCCCCACGGCGCGTTCGACGTGGCGTCGGCGGACCCGCCGTTCTCGGTCGCAGGAACCGACGGCGGCTTAAAGGTCGTCGGCTTCCGCTACGGCGTGGAAGTCGGCAAGTCGCGCACGGTGAAGATCACGTTCTCGGTTCCCAAGAACCAGGTGTTCACGCTGATCCCGTCCGCCCGTGCCCACCCCGTGTCCTACGTGACGGCCAAGGCGACATACAGCGACGCCATCCCCGTGAGCTTCCGCCTCTAATTTCCGCGTCGCACCCGTTGAATTCGCTCGCCGCCGTCGATGCGTGTGCGTACCGTCGAGTTGCGATGCACCGCTTTCCCGCCACCACCGACTTCGACGGATGGGTCGCGCAGTTGGCCAACTCCGAGCGTCGCCAGCGCGCCAAGATTTTCCTACGCGAGGCCGGGCAACCGGCACTGCCCGCGGTGCGGCGAGGTATGCACCACCCGAAGCCGATTGTCCGGCGGCTGTGCGCGTCGATTCTCGATCACCTGGCCAACGAGGATGCGTTCGTCGATCTCGTCCGCGCCCTCGACGATGACGATCCCGAGGTCCTCAAGCGGGCGTTGCACGCGCTGGCGTGCGATCAGTGCAAGGACAACGCGTGCCGCCCCGGCGAGGAGCTCTTCGTACCGCGAGCATTGGAGCTGTTGCAGCATCCGAACCCTGACGTCCGCGCCAGCGCGATCGACACGCTCGGCAAAGTCGTGGCGCGCCGACCCGATGTCGCCGACGCCCTCGCCGAGGTCGCCAAACACGACCGCGACGCCGGCCTCCGCGGCATGGCCCGCCTCCGCGTGCCAAGCCGATAGCGGTCACCCATCGAGAAGCTTGGCCCTCACATGTTGCTACTGACGGGCTGTGCTGCTGCCTGCAGCGGAGGCGTCCTAGAGCACCGGTCCCTTGGGTGGCGCAGTGATGCCGTTGCACTTCTCGGGGTGCGCCGCCGAGCCGGGACAGAACAACACATAGTTGTATGGGCACATCCCGCCGCCGAGGTCGTCGACGAGGATCGGCGCGTTCGCCGGATAGGGATAGTGGAGCGGGCGGAAGGTGCACACGAACCCGTTGCGGTTGCGGTCAACACACTGCTGCGGCGTCATGTCGGTCGAGCACGCGTAGCCGCCGCGTCGATCCGTGCACACGTTGCCGGCCGACGGCAACTTTCCCGGCCCGCCGCCTCCACCGCACGTTGCGCCCGCTATCGGTCCGTTCGAACGTCCGCCGGGGGCTGCCAGCAGGTTGCTCGGTGTCAGCGCGACAGCGGCTCCGGCCACGAACGCGATAGCGAAAAAGCCAATGAGCTTGGGCATTGGTGCCACCCCCGTTTGCACTGCGAGGCCGTGGCTTCGACCTCAGCGCGACGGTGCGCTGTTCAACTGCACAGGTCAAGCAGCTTTCCTCAGACGTACGAGCTCGACGCCACCGCGATCGTCTTGATGACATCATCGTTGCCAGCGTCGACCTTCTCCCTCGATCAAGGCCGTGAGCGCCTGGTGCGCGACGCGGTTGTCGAGTTCGCGGAGGCCCCCCACGACGCGTGGTGATTCGCTGTAACCACGGCGTGACCGCGAGGATCACGTCGATGCATTCCACACGCGACGTCGGTTGCTTGCCAGCGAGAACGTCTTCGTCAGTAGGAGTCGGGTGGGGGAGATTTGAACTCCCGACCTCTGCGTCCCGAACGCAGCGCGCTAACCAAGCTGCGCCACCACCCGTTGTTGCGAATTGGCAATGCTACTCAGCAAGCGGGGCGACCAGGACTGGGTTCGGGGCGAACGATTCGTCGCGGTAGGGGCGGCCGGCGAGCAGCTCGGTGGCCGCCTTGCGGAGCTTGATCGGGCTCATCGGCTTGACGAGCCAGCCGTCGACATCGGACCGCCGGGCGAGGAACACGTCGGGTCGGCGGTCGAGCAGCATGAGCACCCGCACGCGGGGGAGACGTCCCGCGCTCTCTTCGAGGCGCAGGTCCATGCAGGCCGCCATTCCGCCCATATTGCCGATTTGGAGGTCGAGAATGACCAGGTCAGGCACCCGGTCTTCGACGGCGGGCACGACCTCGGCGCCCCGGGTGACACCACGCACGGTGATCTCGGCGCTCGACAGGACGGAGGTGATCTCCTCGAGCAGCCACGCGGCGTCGGTCGCAACGAGGATCTCAGGCACCGGCTGAGGGTAGCCCTTGGGCAGCGTGGGTAGCATCCGTGCGCTAGCCGGAAAGATGGAGGCAGAAGGTTGCTCGACATACAGATCGACCGGGGTGACGGTGCCTATACCGTCTGCCGGCCGGTCGGAGAGCTGGACGCGTTTACCGTGAGCCAGTTCCGGCAAGCGCTCGCCGACCTTGTCGGCAAGAAGCGCCTCGTTATCGACATGTCGTCGGTCCCCTTCGTGGACTCGGCCGGCCTGGGCGCGCTCATCGGGGGGATTCGCCGTGCCCGCGAGTTGGGCGGTGACGTGGCCGTGAGTTGCAACCGGCCCACGTTGACGCGCCTGCTGCGCACGACCGGTTTCGACAGAATCGTGACCGTCACCGAAACTGTCGAGGAGGCGGCCGCCGCCCTCGATTCGACGACGTCGTCGTCCTAACTGACTGGAACCAGGGATGAATCAGCAGCAGTTCGACAAGATCGACAAGGAGCACGGCTTCATCGCCGCCCTCGACCAGAGCGGCGGCAGCACACCGAAGGCCCTCAAGCTCTACGGCATCGACGAGAGCGAGTACTCCGGCGACGACGAGATGTTCGATCGCATGCACCAGATGCGCAGCCGGATCATCACCAGCCCGAGCTTCGGTGGCGATCGCGTGCTCGGCGCCATCCTCTTCGAGATGACGATGGACCGGCAGATCGAAGGCCGGGATACCGCGGACTACCTGTGGAACGTGAAGAACGTCGTGCCGTTCCTCAAGATCGATAAGGGCCTGGCCGACGAGGCCGACGGCGTGCAGGTGATGAAGCCCATGCCGGGTCTCGACGAGCTGCTAGCGCGCGGGCGCGACAAAGGCATCTTCGGCACCAAGGAGCGCTCGGTCATCAAGTTGGCCAATGCGGCCGGTGTCGACGCAGTAGTGGATCAGCAGTTCGAAGTCGGTAACCAGGTGTTGGGCGCCGGCCTCGTTCCGATCATCGAGCCCGAGGTCGACATCCACAGTCCCGAGAAGGCCGAGGCCGAGAAGCTCCTCAAGGACGCCATCACGCGCCATCTCGACCAGCTCGGCGTCGACCAGCACGTGATGCTCAAGCTCACGCTCCCCGAGGTCGACAACTTCTACCGGGACCTGGTCGACCACGCCAAGGTGCTCAAGGTCGTCGCCCTGTCGGGCGGCTACTCACGCGAGGAAGCCAACGAGCGCCTGTCGCGCAACAACGGCGTGGTCGCCAGCTTCTCGCGGGCCCTCACCGAAGGGCTGTCCGCGCAGCAGACCGACGCCGAGTTCGACGCCGCGCTCAATGAGGCGATCGAAAGCATCTACAAGGCGTCGTCGAGTACCTAACTCATCAGGTAGCCGGCGACGGTGACCAGGCCGTCGAGGTCGTGGATGTCGTCGGCGAGGAACGGCACACGCGTCACCGATGCACCGTCGAGGCGGCCGGTGAGGTCGGCGAAGTTGGCCTCCTCGCGCTCGGCGATCTCGGAGAAGTCGGCCAGGTTTTCGTAGAGCGGTTCGAGCGGTGTTCCGTGCAGCGTGCGCGCGCGCTCTCGTGCCCCCGACCGTTCGACTTCGAACCGCGGGTGCACTCGGTTGACGACGAGCGCCTCGACATCGATGTTCGACTCGCGCAGGCGATCGGCGAAGAACGCCGCCTCCTCGATCGCGTCGCGCCTGGGCGCGGCGACGAGTACGAAGGCGGTGTTGTCGTCGGACAGCAACTCGAGGACCGCCTGCGCCCGGTTACGGAAGCCTTCCTCCATGCCCTCGAACGCTTGGAAGAACGCCACCGCGTCGCTCACGACCTGATTGCCGACGACGCGCGACACCGTGCGCAGAAAGGCCTGGGTCGCCACGCTCACGGCCTTGAGATAGGCGCGCGTCGGCATCACGACGATGCGGAACCAACGGTTGTCGAGAAAACGCGTGAGCCGGCGGGGCGCGTCGAGGAAGTCGAGTGCGTTCCGCGTCGGCGGCGTGTCGATCACGATGAGGTCGAAGCGCCCTTCGTCGTGCAACTCGAAGAGCTTCTCCATCGCCATGTACTCCTGCGTGCCCGACAGCGCGCCGGCGATGTTGCGGTACATGCGGTTGTCGAGAATGCGCGCCGCCTGCTCCGGCTCGCCGGCGTAACGCGACACCAGCGCGTCGAACGTCGACTTGGTGTCGAGCATGAGCGCCCACAGCTCGCCCGGCCAGCTCGGGTCGACGTCGATGCGACCCGCGGTGTTCGTCAACGAGTCGAGTCCCAGCGCGTCGGCCAGCCGTTTGGCCGGGTCGATGGTGACGACGCACGCGCGGCGGCCCCGGCGCGCCCCCTCGACGGCTAAGGCGGCCGCGGTCGTCGTCTTGCCGACGCCGCCCGACCCGCAGCACACGACGATCGCCCGGTCGGCGGTCAGCGAGGCGAGGCTCACCGGTGCCCGCTCACAGGGCCTCGATGCCGGCGGCCAGCGCGTCGGCCAGCACGTCGATCTGGGCCGGGCCCACCTCGCTGCTGAAGAGGAACGGGAGCGGCAATTGCGGGAGCGGCAACGCCTTGGCCAGCCGCTCGGCCTGGTCCGCTTGCAACCCTTGGCGGTGGCCGCGGAACGCGGCGGCGTTGCGGAGCGACTCGGCCTCATGGGGGCGGAGGAACACCCCGGCATCGGCCGCCGCCGTTTCGGGGTCGACGTCAAGCCCGTCGATGTGGCTGTAGATGCCGTTGACCGCGACCGCCGAGAGGCTCACGCCGACCCGGTCCTCGAGTTGGAACGCGGTCTCGACCACCTCGTTCACCGGTGTCTCCTCGGGAAGGGTGACGAGCAGGACCTGGCAACGCGACGAGTCCGTGAGCAGGTCGATCACGTCCTGGGCCTGCGAGCGGATCGGGCCCATCTGGACGGCGTCGAGCAACCCGTGGGCGCTGGCGAGGAAGGTCACGGCGTGACCGGCGGCCGGCGCGTCGACGACGATCAGATCGGCGACTTGATCCCGCTCGAGCTGCTTGACCTTGCCCAACACGAGGATGTCCTTGATGCCGGGCGCCGCGGTGGCAACGACATCGATGGCCCCCGATGAGAGCAGCCGCTTGGAGATGCGCCGCATCCCGTGGGCTTCGAGGTATTCGACCAGCGCGTCGTCCGGCGTGAGGGTGCGGGCCCGGACGCCGTCGGCGACCACGGCCTCGTGATAGTCGAGCGGTGTTGTCCGGCCGAAGGCATTGCCGATGCCGCTCTTGCCCTCGATTTCGACGATGAGGGCCTGTAATCCGGCCCGCGCTGCCATGCGAGCGAGCGCCGCGCTGACCGTCGTCTTGCCGACGCCGCCCTTCCCGGCGACGATGATCACCCGGGCCTGGGTGCAAAACCGAGCCGGATCCACTTCATGCGCAGACTACTTGTCACCCTCGTCATGCTCGCGACAGTTGCCGTCGCCTTCGCGCCGGCTGCCTCGAGTGCCGAAGTGGTCCACCTCATCCAGGTGGACGGCACGCTCGATCCGATCATGGCCGACTTCGTGCACGACACCCTCAAGGCGGCCAAGGGTGACGTCGTCATCCAGCTCAACAGCTCTCGCGGCGTCCTGTCACAGCGGCGGCTCGATGCGTTGACGCGAGAGATCGCCGGCGCTCGCACCAAAGTCGGTGTCTGGGTGGGGCCGGCGCGGGCCGGCCGCGCTCGCGGCCAAGCGGTTGCGCTCCTCGAGGCCGCGCCCATCCGGGGTGTGGCACCAGGTGCGAAGGTCGACATCCGAGGGATCACGACAATCCACAGCGAG
>DASRJI010000092.1:0-34898 GCA_035649535.1 Acidimicrobiales bacterium
AGGCGCTCGGTGATGCGGCTCAGCGTGCGGATGCGGACCTCGCGAAACCGGGCGTCGCCTTCCTCTGACGCCAGGTTGCGAACGCGCAATATGGCTCGGTAGCGGTCCCAGTACGACACGAAGCTGTCGACGAGTTGGCGCGCGACATCCAGCCCGGCGCGGCCGCGCAGTGGATCGTCGAGGAGCGCGGCGATGGGGTCGAGCTCGTCGGCGACCTCGTCAGCCAACACGAGGACCGCGCTCTCGACGTCGGCGAAGTACTGGTAGAAGGTCGCCGGCGAGGCGCCGACCGCACGAGCGATGTCGACCACGCGGACGTCGCGGATCGACCGCGACTCCAACAGCTCGTGCGTTGCGTCGAGCAAACGACGACGAGTCTGCTGCGCCCGCCGCCCGAGTGGGCGGCCGTCGATGGCGATCGGCTCCACAGCAGTCGGACCCTAGTATCTGACGCTGTGTCAGATCGCGAAGCACCCCTCGCCGGCGTCCGCATCATCGAGTGCTCGATGCTCGGGCCCGGCGCCGTCACCACGCACCTCGCCGACCTCGGCGCCGACGTCATCAAGGTCGAGCCACCCAACGGCGACTACATCCGGCAGATGACGTGGCCGATCGTCGAGGGCGTCTCGCTCATGCACCTCCACATCAGCCGCGGCAAGCGCAGCATCGTGCTCGACCTGCGCACGCCCGAAGGCGCCGACGTGTTCAGAGATCTCGTCCGCAACGCCGACGCCGTCGTCGAGGCGATGCGACCGGGCGGCCTGGCTCGGCGGGGCCTCGGCTACGAGCAGCTGCGCGAGATCAATCCCAAGATCGTGTTCTGCACGGTCACCGGCTACGGCATGACCGGCCCTTATAAGGACCTCCCGAGCCACGGCATCGCCTATGACGCATGGGCCGGCATAGCCCAGCCGGAAGTGGGCGACGACGGACTCTGCGAGATGACAGATCACGTATCGATGGGGATCAACGCCGGACCGTTGTTCGCCGCCTTCGGCATTCTGGCCGGCGTCATCCGGGCGCGCGCCACCGGCGTGGGATCGTGGCTCGAGGTCGCGCAGTCGGACTCGGCCGCCGCCATGGACTGGTACCGCAGCGAGACGGTCAAGGCCTACGAACGACCCGAGTCGGAGGTCACCGGCAACAAGTCCGACGACTACGAGCGGCGCGCGCCGGCGATCGCCGGGATGCGGGGCGGCGTCCGGTACCAGTTCTACGAGTCGGCCGACGGCCACGTTCTGTTCATGTCGTCCGAGCGCGAGTTCTGGAAGAACTTCTGCGAGGGCGTGGGCCGGCCCGACCTCTTCGAAGCGCACCCTGGTTCGCAGTACGCGGACCATGCGCGCGGCAACATCGAGCTCAAGCAGGAGCTGGCCAAGATCTTCCGCACGCGCACAACCGCCGAGTGGGTCGTGTTCGGTGGCGAGGTGAATACGCCACTCGCGCCAGCCAACACGCCGAAGTCGATGGCCGACGATCCTCAGTTCAAGGAGCGCATGGACTGGCTTCCCCGCAGCGTGCTCGGCGCCGAGCAGATCCCTTCGCCGATCAAGTTCATCGACGAGGATCCGGCGGTCCCGACCATGGCGCCCACCGTCGGAGAGCACACCGACGCGGTGCTCCGCGACGTGCTCGCCTACGACGAGGCGCGCGTCGCCGCGCTACGCGAGGCCGGCGCGCTCGGGAAGACCGGGGACTAGCAGCTCCTCGCGCCAGCGCGTCGTGAACTCACGCCGCCGCGCCGGCCAGTCGACATCGAGGTCGGCCTGCTCGAAGGCGAGGTGGCTGGCCACATCGGTCGCCCACAGCGTCACCACTTCGACGTCGGTGAACTGCACGTCGAACGCGCCGACGAGGTGGTGCCCGTGGGCCGCGGCGACCGGCGCCCATTCCTCACGGACGGCGGCGAGGTAGTCGGCCGCCGCGCCGGGCCGCACCTCGGTGACCTCGTGCACCCACAGCTCACCGACGGCGGCGTCGTCCACCTCGCCGTGGGCCCGCAGTAACCGATCGAAGCCACCGGTGCGCGTCGCGTAGGCCTCTTGCCACCACTCGGCCAGCGGCTTGTTCTCGGTGCGCTTCACGTTGGCCGCAGTCACCAGACGACCCCATCCGTCCCACCCGTCGATGGTCCAGAGATTCACCACTTGCGGCCACCGCCCGGTGACGCCGACCACCTGCCAAGTACCGAACAACGTGAGGCCGCGGTCAGCCGCACTCTCGGTGTCGAAGCGCGCGGTCAGCTCCATGTATTTCCGGGCGCCCTCGCCCACGATGTCGATTAGCTCATGAAGAAAGAGCATGTGCGTGACTGTCTGCCGTGCCGAACTGGCGGTCGAGGATCCACGACCGCTTGAGGAACAGGTGCACGTCGACCTCCCACGTGAAGCCCATCCCGCCATGGACCTGGAACGACGTCTTGGCGTTAGTGACCGCGGCGTCGCCGGCCAGCACCTTGGCCGCCGATGCAGCGCGGTCCGACGGCTCCACCGCGGCGGCGTGCACAGCGGCGCGCGCTACCTCGGTGCGTACGAGGCAGTCGGCCAACAAGTGCTTGATCGACTGGAACCGGCCGATCGGCGTGTCGAACTGCTCCCGCTCTTTGGCGTAGGCAACCGCCGCGTCGGTGCACGCGCCCGCCATCCCGACCATGTACGCCGCGGTCAGCACTGCACCCGGCCCCACATGCTCGGGTGGTGTGCCGGACGCCGTCGTGTGCATCGGCGTCAGCGGGTCGACCGGGTTGGTCACCGCGACGAGGTCAGTCGGATCGCCGAGGACGCGGTCGGCGGTGTCGACATGCGTGACCATCCCCCCGCTCGGACCGGTGACCACGGTGTCCGCGTTGTGCGTCAGCGCACCCCACACCAGCGGGCCCGGCACCAACCCGCGGCCGAGTTCCTCGAACACGACCGCTTCTTCCGCCAGTCCGAACCCCAAGTCGGGCAGCGTGAACACGCCGGCCTCGGCCAGCTCCTTCCACACGTCGCGATCGAAGCCGGCGCGGACGCGCTCCATGGCGAAGCGGCCCGCGCACAACGCCCGGATACCGTCGCGCAGCGCTTCCTGGTCGGCGTTGAGGACGAAGTTCATCGCGGCAGCCCCAGGATCCGCTCGCCGATGATGTTGCGCTGGATCTGGCTGGTGCCGGCGGCGACGGTGAGGGCGAGCACCCGCAGCCGCTCCTCGACGTACACGTTGTCGAGCGACAGCGCGCCAGCATCGAGCGACTTGAGCGCGAGATCACCCGCCCGCTGGATCACCTCGGTGTACGCCAGTTTCCCAACTGACGCGCTGGGCCCCGGAACGCCGTGCGCCCCGGCTTCGGAAATGGCGCGGCGGGTCAACGCCCACACGCCGTCGAGCTCGGCGACGATGCGTCCGTAGTCCCGCCCGTAGCCGGCGCCCACCGCGAGCGGCCTGAGTTCCTCGACCAGCCGGCGCGTCTCGAGCATCTCCCCTACGAGCGACGTACCCCGCTCGAAGCTGAAGGTGACCATGGCCACGCGCCAGCCGTCGTGCTCGGGCCCGATCAGGTTGGCGGCCGGGATCCGCACCTCGTCGAGGAACAGCTCGCTGAACTCCGACGAGCCCAACGCCGTTCGCAGTGGGCGCACCTCGATGCCCGGCGAGTCCATGTCCATGACCAGCCAGCTGATCCCCTTGTGTTTGCCGGCCTCGGGATCGGTGCGCACGAGCATCTCGGCCCGCTCGGCGACCTGGGCGAACGACGTCCAGATCTTCGAGCCCGAGACGACGTAGTGGTCGCCGTCGCGAACCGCACGCGTTCGCAGCGACGCCAGATCGGACCCGGCCGACGGCTCGCTGAATCCCTGGCACCACACCTCCTCGCCCTGGAGGATCTTGGGGAGGTATCGCGCCTTCTGCTCGTCGGTACCCTCCATCATCACCGTCGGCCCCGCGTGCAGCAGCCCGACGAAGTTCACGCCGACGTTGGGCGCGCTTGTCGCCGCCATCTCCTCGAGGAACACCAGTTGTTCGGCCGGCGTGGCGCCGCGGCCGCCGTACTCAGCCGGCCAGTTGATGCCGGCGTAACCCGCTTCGTACAGGCGTTTCTGCCAGTCGGTGTCGAACTGGCGGCGCGCCGCCCAGTCGTCGCGAGGCGGGTGCGCCGGCAGGGTGGGCAGCGTGGCGTCGAGCCACGCCCGCACCTCGGCCCGGAACGCCGCCTCCTCGGCGGAGTCCTTCAGCTCCATGCGGCGAGCAACGCGTCGACCGTCGTGACCGTGGCGACCAGCGACAGTGTGTTGGCGAACACGGCGTCGACGTAGTCGGCCGGCAGCCCCGCCACCGCATCGCGCGGGATGACGACTTGGTAGCCGGCGTTCACCGCATCGAACGCCAGATTCGTGATGGCGATATTCACCGAGACACCGGTGGCGACGACCGTGGTGACACCCAGGTTGCGCAGGACCGGATCGAGGTCCGTGTTCGCCATGGGCGACAGCCCGTGGTAGCGGATGAGCTCCAAGTCCTCCGGCTCGGGACCGAGATCGGCGACCACGCGCGGCTCGAGCGGCTCGCCCTTCAGCGCGCCGAAGAGTCGAGCGTTGCGATTGGATCCACGCCCATCACGACGTCGCGTGGCCAGGCAATGCACGACCGACACGCCCGCCGCTCGGCCCGCCTTCACTAGCCGGCCGATGTCGGCGACGACCGGCGCGGCGGCCGACGCCAATTCGGGCAGGATCGATGCGTCGTCGACGACGCCGCGCTGCACTTCGGACGTCACGATCGCGGTGTGCTCGGGCCGGACGAGCTCCGCTAGGTCGAGGGCGGCCACGAATCTGACTCTACGTCAGACGCTTCTCTGTTCATGGCGAGGTCGAAGGCGGCCCAGATCGTTCGCGAGTTGGGGAAGAACACGATCGGCGCGACGACGCCGATGACGATGCCGGCGATGAGCCACGGCGCCAGCGCGAGGTCGGGGTTGTTCACTTTGGCGAACAGGAAGACCATCAGGATGACGCCGACCAGGCCCTCCCCCACGCCGAAGTTGATGACGTAGGCGCCGAGGAAGAAACCTTCCTCGCGTTCGAACAACAGGCCGCACTGCGGGCAGCGCTCGACCAGGCGGAACCGGTTGCGGAATACCTTGCGCTCGGCGCAACGCGGGCAGCGCCGCCACAGCCCGCGCCACAGCATGGAGCGCAACGGTGGCGTCACGTAAGCCGCGGCAACAACTCCCGCACGAGGTGATCGACTTCGGCCGCACAGGCGCGGTAATCCTCGACGTCGCCGCCGGCCGGGTCGACGACGTCCTCTTGACGCTCGAGCACCACCGCGTCGAGGCCCAACTGATGCAAGCGCCACTCGAGTGTGCCGCCCGAGGGGGCCAGGTGATCGACGAGGTACTTGAGCGTGGCCGTCTTGTGCGCGACTTCAGGATGCGTGCGCCGGACGTAGCCGACGTGGATGGCCTCGAACCCGACGATGACGTCGGCGGTGGTCGCGTCCTCCTCTCGCATCTGGCGGCTTCGATGCGTGTCCGCCTTGAGGCCGATCGTCGCCAGCGCGTCGCGGGTGCGCCAGCTGATCGGCTGACCCTCGATCACGTGGGTCCCGGCCGTCGTCACGCGCATGGCGGGTGCGACCTCGGCCATCACCGCCCCGCCCATCACGGAGCGGGCCGCGTTGCCGGTGCAGACGAACACGACGTGAAGCATGGCCAGTATCTTGCCCGCGTGGACCTGGCCGCTCTGACCGACCGCATCGAGATCGACGATCTGGGCACACGCTACGCGACCGCGGTCGACAGCAAGGACTGGGATCTGTACCGCACCTGCTTCACCGCCGATGCGGTCATCGATTACACGGCAGCTGGTGGCGTTCGCGCCGGCGTCGAGGAGATGACGGCGTGGCTCGACCAAGCCTTGGGCGGGTTCACGCACACCGTTCACTACGTGACCAACCGCGCCGTGACCCTCGACGGCGACCGGGCCACCGGGCGGCTGGGGTACTACAACCCGATGGGCCTGGCCGACAACAAGCTGTTCATCGTGGCGGGCTACTACAACGACGTCTACGTGCGAACCGACGCCGGCTGGCGGATCGCTGAGCGAGTCGAAGAAGTCGTATGGATGAAGACCCAGCACTGAAGTCAGTCGCCCAGCTACTGCTCGCGCGCACCGATGATCCGGCGCCCGGTTTGCGCTTCGAGAACGAGGAATGGTCCTGGGCCGAGGTGGTCGCCCGCAGCGGCGCTCGGGCCGCGTGGCTCGTGGACAGGCGAGCTGACGAATTGATCTCCCGGTCAGCTCCGTCTTCGCCTCCGCCTCCCTTTAACTTCGGGATGCTGCTCGACAACGTGCCGGAGTACTGCTTCTGGCTGGGCGGCGCCGCACTCGCCGGCGCGACGGTAGTCGGCATCAACCCGACACGCCGCGGCCGCGAGCTCTCGCGCGACATCGCCCACACCAACTGCCAGTTCGTGATTACCGACGGCGAACACCGCGGCTGGCTCGCTGACGTTGATGTCGAGACTGTCGACGTCGAGACCGTCACTGTCACCGATGCCCCGGCGGTCGACGTAGGCATCGATCCGCGAACCCTGTTCGTACTGCTGTTCACGTCCGGAACGACCGGCGCGCCCAAGGCGGTGAAGTGCAGCCAGGGTCGGATGGTGGACATCGCGCGCAAAGTCGAGTCGATGCTCGGCGTCACCTCGGCCTCGGTGTTCTACGAGGCCATGCCGATGTTTCACGGCAACGCGCTGATGACGGGATGGTCGTCTTCTCTCGCCGCGGGAGCGTGCGTCGCCCTGCGCCGCAAGTTCTCGGCGTCGCAGTTCCTCGACGACATTCGCCGGTTCGGCGCGACGCACACGAACTACGTCGGCAAGGCGCTCACCTACGTCCTCGCCACGGCCGAGCAGCCGAATGACGCCGACAATCCGCTCACCGTCGTCTTCGGCAACGAAGCGCGCGAGGCGGACGTCGAGCGGTTCGGAACCCGATTCGGCTGCCGCGTGATCGAGGGCTACGGGTCCACGGAAGGCGGCACGTCGATCAACCGCACGGCGGACACGCCACCCGGCTCGCTCGGGCGGGGTGCGCCAGGAACGGTGGTGCTCGATCCGGAAACCGGCGCCGAGTGCCCGCCCGGCGTCATCGGCGAGATCGCCAACACGGAGTCGGCCGCCCGCTTCGAGGGCTACTGGAACAACGCCGAGGCCGAGCACGACCGCACGCGCGACGGCATCTACTGGACAGGCGACCTCGGGTACACCGACGACGAGGGGTTCTTCTACTTCGCGGGCCGCAACCACGACTGGCTGCGCGTCGACGGCGAGAACTTCGCCGCCGCGCCGGTCGAGCGGGTGCTCGAGCAGTTCCCCGACATCGAGCTGGCCGCGGTGTACGCCGTCCCCGACCCGGCCGCCGGCGACGCGGTGATGACCGCCCTCGAGTTGCGGCCGGGTGCCGAGTTGGATGCTGACGCTCTCGCCGTGTTCCTTGCGTCGCACCCCGACCTCGGCACCAAGTGGATGCCCCGCTTCATCCGGATCGTCGCCAAGCTGCCGATGACGCAGACGAACAAGGTCGTCAAGGCCGACCTGCGCGACGAACGCTGGGAGTGCGCCGATCCGGTGTGGTGGCGTCCCGCCCGCGAGCCTGCGTACCGCCGGCTCACCGGGGCGGACCGCGACGCCATTGCCAAGGAGATGGCCCAACACGGTTGACGCGACCGCCCATCTCGTGACTTGATGATCGCCCGCGTCTTGCGGCGTCGAGAGACACACAAGGGGGCCGTGTAGTGCCGCAGCTTTCTCCACCGCGCGTCGTTGAGCCACTGTGGGTGTGCAGCGACGGCATCCGATTCCAGGGCCAGGTCACCGGGGCTCAGGTCACGTTCAGGGTGGTCTCGACAAGCTGGGGAGGCGGCAACTTCGCGTTCGTTGCGGCGAGTTCGGACGAGATCTTCACGCTGCCGCACGATCTCGAGCCGGGCGACAAGGTCGTCGACATCATCCAGATGGCCGGCGCCCGCGGCTCGTCGGTGGGCGTCCCTGCGCCGCAGTACACCGTGCCGCCTCGCCCGGCGCCGACCGACATTCACCCCCCGAGCACGACCGGCCACGTGTACGCATGCGGTACCTGCATCGCTCTCGGTGGCGTGTTCATGGGCGCCAAGGTCACCCTGACATCGGCTGCAGGCGGTCCGCTCGGCGGTGGCCGCGCCGAAGCCGACGGCGGCGTCGCCCGGTTCCCCCTCACGAGGCCGATCGCCATGAACGACGTCCTCACCGCGACGCAGGACCTGTGCGGACTGGTCCAGTCAGGGTCGATTACCGCGCCCGAGCAACCCGACGAGCAGAGGATCGGTCTGCCGGCCCCGACGTTCGACGCCCCGGTCGAGTGCGATCAGGCCGTACTCATCCACGGAATTCTCGAGGGCGCCCAGGTCACCGTCGAGGTCGATGGCGCGATATTCACGGCGTGTGGCGACTACCAACAGGAGTTGTTCGGCCTCGGCCGCGAGTTGCACCCGCCATCGACGGTGTCGGTCTCCCAAGCATTTCCCAAATGCGAGTTGCGCAGCCCGTCATGGCCCCAGCCGGCGATGCCGGTCCAACCCGCGAGCACCATTCCCCCTCCGTGGGTGGGTCCGGCATGCAGGGACAACAAGGTCGTGGCCGTGGGCGGGCTCCGCAAAGGCGCCCTTGTCGTCATCTCGCTGGACAACCAGGAGATCGGCGGGGGCGAAGCCTGGGCTGACACGTGCACGTTCGCGGTCGTCCCTCTGTTGCACAATGTGCCGGGCGACTTCGGCGATCACAAGCTCACGGCAGTCGCGCACTACTGCGGGCAAACGCTGACCAGCGCGCCGCGCACCGTCGACCTGGGCATCGACGTGCTCGAACGCCCGAGCCTCCCTGACACACCCGTCGAATGCGCCACCGTGGTTCGCGTCGCGCGGTGCCACCCCGGCGCGACGGTTCAGGTGTGGATGGAGACCCCGAGCGGGCGACGGCCAATCTCCGATCCTGTGTTCGCCTTCTCGCCCATCTTGGACATCCCGGTCACCCCGCCGTTGGTTCGCAATGGCGACGTGTGGGCCGAGGAGCTTGGGTGCAACGACTCGACGCGGAGCGACCCGGTACCGATCAAGCCGCTGGGCGATCTGGTCCCGCCGATCGTGCGCGCCTGCCACGACCACCTCAGTGTCAGTGGCGCACGCGCAGGAATCCGGACAGAGGTGTACGTCGATGGCAAGTATTTCTGGGGCGGAACGAGCGGTGCGGGCTCCTTCAGCATCCCGACTGCGGCGCCGCTGCGTCAGGGCGCGACCCTGGCAGCACGGCAGATCGCGTGCGGTCAGACGTCGCAGCTACGGGTGTCGGGAAGCGTCGACAACGACGCCGACAACGTACGGCTGCGGTGGGTTTCGACGGAGTGGCGCGGCCAGCTGGCGTACGACCACAACTACCCGAACAATCCGGTCGCCAATAGAACCGACGCATTCGATGCCCTCGGCACCGACCTCGGCATCAGCGTCGACCACCAGACTGCGGGCGAACACCGCACCTACATCTTCTTCGGCGACACCGCTGCTGACCATGGTTCGTCCACCGGCGATGCCATTACCTGGACGACCGACGCCGCGCCGCGGACGCATGCGCCGTTTGGCGTCCATCTCAACTTCGTAACCGAAGAACACGGCTACTACCGACGCCTCGTCGTGCCGGCGACGTCCATGGAAGGTTTCGAAGTGCCGACCGGCGCACTCAGTCATGACAACGAGCTGTACGTCTTCGTCACCACCGATCACGAGGCGTCCGAAGCTGCCGGGTGTGGCGCGATGGGAACCTCGCTCCTCGTGTCAGCCGCCGACCCGTCGCAGGACTTCGCCATCCATTACACGGTCGACAGCTTCAGGCGCCACGTCGACGCGCAGGGCCACCCCGACGCGGCGAAGATGCGGTTCATCAACATCTCGCCGCAGGTCGTCGACAACGACACGATCCCGGGACTGCCGGGCGTCGCCACTGCCGGGGGCAAGGGGATCGTGATGGTGGGCTCCGGCAAGTATCGGGAGAGCAAGCCGTATCTCGCCTATGCGCCCCTACCTCCGGGCGGCGCGCCTCCCCTCGCGCAGTGGCGCTATTTCAGCGGCTTCACACCGGCTCCCGGCTTCGGTCCGCTCGGTCGACCGCAGTGGGATCCGGACATCAACAAGGCGAAGGAGCTGTTCTCCACGTACTCCTGGATCGGCGAGCTGTCCTTCTCGTACAGTCCCGCTCTCGGTCTGTGGTTGCTGATGTTCGGGCAGCCGGTGCAGCAACTCGCGAGCTCGCGGTGGCCGTGGGGGCCGTGGACGCTGCTCCAACAGCCTGGCGCCTCCGCGCCCGGAACCATGTTCGACACGGCTCGCGACAACCAGCTCAACTTCGTCGACATCGGCGCCGGGGGTTCACCGTACGGGAGCTATGTGATCCGCCGGTACACGACGTTCGAAACCGCGACACAACAGGCCACGCTGTACTACACGATGTCGAGCTGGAAGCCGTACGCGCCGCATTTGATGCGCACCGTCGTTCAGCTCGAGTGCATCTAGGCCCAGTCCGACTGTTACACGTCGAGGACGCCGGCGACGGTGCCCAGCACACCGCCGGGAACGCCGGGCACCGCGCCCGCCGCGCTCCCAAGTCCCGCGGCTGTGGCGCCGGCGTCGACGATGGCGGGCACGAGCCCGGCGCCTGAGGTGAGTCCCTCGAGAAGCGCGAGGGGCAACTCGAGTCCCTCGACCACGGGGAACAGCTGCCCGAGCAGGTCGGCCAGCGCGTTCTCCCCTTGCATTGCCTCGCTCCAGTTGCCGTTCACCGCCAGCTGGACGACCGTCGACCGTCCCAGGTCGTCGAGAATTGCGTCGACGTCAGGGCCCGCGGCCGGGACGAGAACGAGCGCCTTGTTGCCCGCGAAGCCATGGATCGGGAGCCGCCACAACACGCTCTCCGGTCCGATCCTCTGCAGCTGCGGAACGTCGAAGCGCAAGCTCGGGTTGGCCAGCGCCGCCTTGACCAGCAGCCCCATGTAATAGGTGGGATTGCGGTTGATGTGGACGACGAGCGGATCGTTGAGAATGCCCGAGTCCGCCGAGGGCAGAGCGAGATTGACGCCGTCGAACGTGGCGACGAACTGGTTGAGTGTTGCCTCGAACGGAGCAGGGAGATTTGTCAGCCTCTGGCCGCGCGTCGACGCGTCCGAGAAGATCGTGATCCCCGTGATTCGAACCGTACCGCCACCCGACAAGATTTCGATCGGGTTGAGCGACACGCTGAAGTCGACCAGTTCCTGATTGAGTACATCGAGGAACTGACCGCCGGGCAGGTCGATCGCGACGACCGCTTGGGACCGTTCGGGAACCAGGTTGACCGTCGCGGTCCGCCCGAGTACCTGGGCTCGAAAGGAGCCTTTGCAGGTGGCGGAATACAGGACTTCGAACCGTACGCGGTGCACCAACGGCCCGCGCCCGGCGGCGTTGTCGAGCGCGGTCCGGAGGGTTCGGAACCGACCAGCAAGGGCCGGCTCGAGCAGTTGGCGCTCGAAGATCGGGCGGTACTCCACGATGTCGGCTGGCGGGAAGAGCGGAGGCGGCGGGAAGGGGAACGGGAAGTTCGGGAGCAACGGCGTCTTGAACAGCGTCTTGTCCTTGAGGTCCTCGAACAGCCTCACCTCCTGGATCTCCTGCACGTCCTCCAGGAACGAACTCACGACGTAGTTCTCATGGATGACGAAGCGCGGGATGTTCAGCTCGCGAGAGAGGCTCGGGTTGACGCTGATCGATGCATCGGCGTTGAGGCCGACCGAGGCACGGCCGGCGAGCGACGCCGTCGCATGCAATTGATTGCGCAGCGACGCCCGCAGCTTCAGTTGTGCCGACACGAGGAGCGACGTGTCGATCGACACGTCGGCGTCGCCGGACACCGACAAGGGATTCCCGAGGCCGCCCTCGAAAAGGTGAAGACCGACCGACGCATCGAGCTCGCCGTCCAACGACGCTTGGGCGCGCAGCCGACCGCTGGCGTCGATGCCGAGCACGGAATCGGTCGACGCGTCGAGCCGCCCGCTCGCCACTAGTTGCGCGGCGAGCGTTGCATCGAGGCTGCCGACGATGCTGGCGACGTCGCGGCTGTCGACGCGCTCGGGCTGACCGAAGCTGTGCCCTACGAAGTGCCACTCCTGGCGAACACGGACGTAGAGCTTCCGCGGCGGCCTCAGACCCTGGTAGGCGATGCGCCGGGCATAGATCCAACGGACGCGCGGCGCCCGGTAGGTGCACTGTCGGCCCATCGCCGCGGCGAAGCATGGATCGGGCCCGTCGGCCGTGACCCGATGCCGCACGACCTCGTCGGCCGCGCCGATGCTGAAGAACGCGGGCAGGCGGGGGATCACGCTGTCGTGGCGCGACGCGCCATCGCTGCCGGCGCCCGACGTTGCTCCAGTGCGCGTGACATGCACGACGACGAAGTCTTCGTCGGCCGGCACTCTGACGGCGATGTCCTGCGTTCCGTCGACCCTCACCGTCCCGTCTAGGCCGGGTGCGGCGGCGTCCAATAGCTCGGCCGGGAAGCGCAGCAGCCCCAGCCCGATGCTGTCGCTCGCCACGGCATCGAGGAACTCGCCTTGGTCGTCGTACAGCTCGAGGCGCGCATCAGGGACTGGGATGGCCGCGTTGTCGACGACGCGCACGAGCACGAGGGGGTACCGGGTACGGGCCACCGCCGCGCTGGAGTGCGATGCGAAGGGCGCCAGCGTCGGCGCGATGGCAGCCTTGGCGTACGCGGCCTCGGTACTGAAGTCCTTTTTGAACAGCGCGTCGGCCTCGAGCGCGGGACCACGTTCGAAGACGCGGTTGCGTGTGCCGTCCACCGCGGCCGCCGCCGCGGTGGTGCCCGTGCGCTTTCGCGAGGACGAGCGCGGTGCATCAGCCATTTCTGGCCCCCCTTTCGATGTCCGCCGTCCCTCGCATCGTCGACCTCTGTGTCGCGCGTGTCAAGCGGCTGTTGATCCGGCCGGTCGAGGTGGTGACCTAGCCTGGCTCGATGGTCGTAACGCTCTCGATAACGCCGGTGACGCCGGGTTTCGGCGCGGTGGTCAACGACATCAAGCTTCGGCCGGATCTCGAGGCCGACACCATCACCGCCTTGCGCCAAGCGCTGCTCGACAACAAGGTGATCTTCCTGCGCGATCAGTCGCTCGACCCCGCGGCGCTGACCGCCTTGGCGACTCGCTTCGGCGAGCCGACCCCGGCCCATCCGGTCGAACCTGCGGTCGAGGGCCATCCCGAGGTGTTGTCACTCGACTCCGACGAAGGCGCGCGCGCCGACGTGTGGCACAGCGACCTCACGTTCCAGGAACGCCCGCCACTCGGTGCCATGCTCCACGCCGAGGTCGTCCCCGATGTCGGCGGCGACACGATTTGGGTCGACATGTGCCGGGCCCACGATGCGCTCTCGCCTGCGCTTCGCTGCCTCCTCGAAACGCTCAGCGCCACGCACTCGCCCACCAAGGCCGGCGGCTACTTCGCGGCACGCGAGGTCGGTGACGGCGGGAAGGCCGAAGCGACCGCGTTCGCGGCGGCGCAACACCCCGTCGTGCGCGTCCACCCGGAGACCGGCAAGCGCAGCCTGTTCGTCAACCCGCTGTTCACCGACAAGATCGACGGCCTGCGCCGCTCGGAGAGCGACGCGATCCTGCAACTGATCCAAGAGACGGCGACGCGGCCCGAGGCGATGATGCGGTGGCGCTGGCGCACCGGCGACCTCGCGTTCTGGGACAACCGCTGCACGATGCATTACGCGTTGCGCGACTTTGGCACCGCGCCGCGGCGAATGATCCGCGTCGCCCTCGAGGGAGACCGCCCTGCCGGCGTCGGCTGATCTGCGGCGGGCGCACCGCGCCCTCTTGAAGCACGCGCTGAGCTATCCGGAGGCGTACGAGGACCATCCGTGGGGCGAAGTGGTGGTCAAGGTGAACAAGAAGATTTTCGTGTTCTTCGGCGTGCCCGACCACGACCGTATAGGTCTCGGCGTGAAGCTCCCGACCGAGGGCGACTACGCCCGCTCGCTGCCGTATTGCGAGCCGTCGGGCTACGGCCTGGGCAAGGCCGGGTGGGTCACCGCTCGCTTCGGGCCGGCCGACGAGGTGCCACTGGACATGCTCAAGGACTGGATCGACGAGAGCTACCGGGCGGTCGCACCGAGGAAGCTGATCAAGCTGCTCGACGGCTGAGCCGCTAAGCACCGGTCCGAATGGACCGATACAACCGCAATGGCGATTGCTCTCAGGGACCGACGCGCGCGCGAACAAGCCGAAGAGACGGACATAGCCGACATCGAGGCCGAGGTCCGGGATTGGCTGCGCGAGGTCACCGGGGACCCTGGGGCTGACCCCGAACCCAAGCCCGACCCCCGTCCCGCGACGCCACCTCCGGTTCGCCGCGACGAGCGCGCCGGATCGCGCGCGACCAAGACGATCATCAAGATCATCGTGGCCAACCTCGCCGTCCAGATCGGCATGGTTGCCGTCGGCCGGGCGAATCATTGGGACGCGACCACCGCCATGCGCGTCTCCCTGTTCTCGGCCGCGGTGTTCTACGGCATCGTCGCCTGCGTCGTCGGCATGCGCTCCGACGACCTCGGCGTGCGGCCGCGCTGGCTCATCGGCCCGGCCCGGACGGCCATTGCCATCGGCGCCGCGGTCGGCGGGGCGATCGCCATCGCCCTCACCGCGATCCTGACCCTCGCCGCCGGCACGCCGCAGGTCGACCCGTCAGCTGGCCTCCTCGCCGGGAGCCAGAACCTGGCCTTGATCCTCGGGGGGGCGTTGGTCGTGGCCGCCGTCGCCCCGCTCGTCGAAGAACTCGTCTTCCGCGGGTTCCTCACCGAAGCACTACGGCACCGCGGGCGCTGGAGCGCGCTGGTCCTCGGCGGTCTGGCGTTCAGCATCGCCCACCTGCGGTTCGCCCAGCTGCGGTACTACCTGATCATGGGCATCGGATTCGGCGCCCTCTACTGGAGCCGGGGCCTGGTTGCGTCGATCGCCGCCCACGCGTCGTTCAACGGGTTACTCATCGTGTTCGCCATCGCCAGCGTGCACGGTCCCGCGCAGACCTTCATCGCCAACGACATCCACGTGTCCCTCCCGGCGACGTGGCACAAGATCTCGGCGACCGGTGACATCGATCTCGGCGTCATCGGCCCGGCCAACGCCCAGATCGGCGTGAGCCACGTCGACTGGCCGGCGGGCGCGAACGTCACCGCCGATCGCCTGGACGCCGCGTTGCGCAGCGGTCGCCTGCCGTTGCCGGGCGACTTGCAGATCGACGCGGCGAGCGTTCACGTCGTGTCGACCAAGCTCGGGCCGGCCGTGCGAGCGACGGCAACAATCAAGCGCCACGCCGAGACGGCGGTGTTCGTGCCCCTCGCGCGACGGATGGTCATCTTCGAAATCGCCGCCAACGGCAGTGGCCGGGCCATGCGCGACTTCGACGCCATGATCGCAACCGCGACCAGCTCCTAACCGCCGCTTCCGCGCGGAGTTGAGCACGCCACGCGTGCTCAACTCCGCGCGGAAGGGCGTCAGACGTCGGACGTCAGACGGCGACGACGTCGGCGAGGGCGGCGAGCTGTTCGCTGCCGGCGCCGAGCATGAGGGCGAGCTGCTTGCCCCAGAGGAAGTAGCGGTGGATCGGGTACTCGACGTCCGAGCCGATGCCGCCGTGGAGGTGCTGGGCGGCGTGAATCACGCGGTGACCGCCCTCAGCCGCCCACCATTTGGCGACGAGCACGTCAGCCGCCGCATCGACGCCTGCGTCGAGCTTCCATGCCGCCGCCAGCGTCGTGACTCGCATCGCTTCGACGTCGATATACGCGTCAGCGGCGCGCTGGGCCACCGCTTGGAACGTGCCGATCGGCCGCCCGAACTGCTCGCGCTCGGACACATAGGCCGCGGTCTGTTGCAGCGCTGCTTCGCACACGCCGACTTGCAGCGCGGCCAGCGCGACAAGAACGCGGTCGTGCACCCACGGGTCGAGCGACCCGGTATTGGTAACCAGAGCGGCCGGCTGGCCGTCGGTCGTCACCACGGTCTCGACGCCGGTCGGCGTCTCCAACAACCGGCCGACCAGGACCGCCTCGGCCGCGTCGCCGTACGGCACGGCCACGCCGTCGCCGAGCAACACCGACAGGACCGAGTCACCAGCAACCACGCTCGCCAGTACCTCGTCGGTAGCGGTGCCGAAATGGGCCGCGGCCATCGCCGCGATGACCGTCGGCCACAGCGGTAGCGGCGCAACTACCCGACCCTGTTCCTCAAGGAGTAGCGCGAGCTCGAGCACGCCAAGGCCGCTGCCACCGGCGGCCTCGGGGAGGGCGATGCCGATGAGGTTCGACGTGGCCAGGTCGGCCCACGACGCCCCGCCCGAGAACGCGGCACGCGCTGCTTCGCGCACCGCGGCCTGCTCGTCGGTCAGGTGGAAGTCCATCAGCGCGTTGCCCGCGGGAGGCCGAGGCCGACGGTGGCGACGATGTCGCGTTGCACCTCGTTGACGCCGCCGCCGAACGTGTTGATCTGGGCCCACCGCCCGGCCCGCTCCAGTTCGCCGCGCAGCACCGCGCCGGGCGAACCCATCCGTAGATAGCCGCCGGCACCGACGATGCCGAGCAGCGTCTTGTAGATGTCGACGACCGCCTCGGTGCCGAAGACCTTCACCGACGACGCGTCGGCCGGCGTCAGCGACCCGTCGGCCACCGCGCACGCCATCCGCCAGTTGAGGAGATCCATCGCCGCCAGCTGCGCGTGCGTACGAGCCAGGTCGAGGCGTACCCAATCGCGCGTGATCGCCCCCGTGGTTCGGGCGAAGTCCCGCGTGTCGGCCCACAACCGATGGGCGAGGCCGCCCCACGCGGCCAAGGCGACGCGCTCGTGGTTGAGCTGGCCGGTAATCATCGACCACCCGCCGTTCGCTGCGCCGACGAGATTCGTCACCGGGACGCGCACGTCCTCGTAGTACGTGGCGTTGGTCCGCATCCCGCCGACCGTGTGGATCGGCGTTACCGACACCCCGGGCGTCTCGGTCGGTACCAGCACGATCGAAATGCCCTTGTGCTTCGGGACTTCGGTGTCGGTGCGCACCGCCAGCCAGATCCACTCGGCCTCATGGGCGGCGCTGGTGAAGACTTTGCTGCCGTTGATGACGTATTGGTCGCCATCACGGACCGCACGCGTGCGCAACGCAGCGAGATCGGTACCCGCCTCGGGCTCGCTGTACCCGATCGCGACCATCACGTCGCCGGCGAGGATTCGCGGCAAGAAATAGGCCTTCTGCTCGTCGCTGCCGTACTTCATCAGCATCGGCCCGACGGTGTTGAGCGTGACCATGGGCATCGGCGCGCCGGCGCGCTGCGCCTCGTCGTAGAAGATGAACTGGTCCGTCGCCGGCCGACCCTGCCCGCCGTACTCGACCGGCCACCCGATACCGAGCCAGCCGTCGGCGCCCTGCTTGCGGATCAGCTCGCGGTACAGGTCGCCACCCTCGCCCGGCGCCCCCAGCGCGTAACGGACGTCGTCGGGCAGCATCGCCGCGAAGTAGGCGCGCAGTTCGTCGCGCAGCGCGACCTGCTCAGCGGTTAGGGCGAATCGCATCAGTCGGTGGCGACGGTCTCGGCCGGGCCGAACGACACCTTGAACGACGGGATCGTCGTCGTCATCAGCGCGCGCTTCGGAAGACCGAGCGATCGCAGCTCGTGGGCCAGCTCTCCCGTTCCCAGCGTGAGCCGGGCCCCGCCGAGCCGGGCCCGAAGACCCTTGGTGTCGACGTCCCACTCGGTGCGGCGGAGCACGCCGTCGCACGCGGAATACGTCGGCACCGCGGGCAGGGGCATCGGGAACCACCCGCGCCCAACAGTCAGCTCGACCTGGTCTTCAACGCGACAGGTAGCGCCCTCGATGGCGACGTCAGTGACCCACTTCGGGTACCCCCAGATCGTGCGACCGGCCTCGCAGGTGAATGGCTCGCTCACGGGAAGCCGATGGATATAGGACGCCAGCTTGCCGGTCTTGAGGTCCTTCACCATCAGCGTGAGGCCGAACTCGTTGTACGCGTCGAGGTCGCCCTCCTCGTACTGAACGAAGGCCAGTGACACGAGCCCGGTCGCCTGCAACGGCGCAGGAACGAGTGCTTGGGCCCGCGTCTTGTCGACCCGGTACTGCGCGGCCCATGACCGGGCCTTGCGAATCACGATCGGGAACGTGAGCTCGCGGCCCTGAACGAGCACGGTCATCAGGTAGTGAGGCCCCCGTCGATCGACACGATCGACCCGCTCATGTAGCGCGACGCGGGCGAGGCGAGGAACCCGATGACGCCGGCCACCTCGTCGGCCGTGCAGAAGCCCATGGGCGTGGTCAGCCGGGCCAGGAGCTTCCGAGACCCGTCCTCGGGCGGCATGAACGAACCGAGCAGCGGCGTATCGACGCCGCCGGGTGCGACCGCGTTCACGCGCACGCCGCGCTCGAGGTACTCGAGCGACAACGCGCGCGTCAGCTGCACGACCCCTCCCTTCGACGCGCAGTACGCCGCGCTGTAGGGCTGACCCATGAGGCCGGCGGTCGAGGCCACGTTGACGATCGCCCCACCACCGTCGAGCAGGTGCGGCAGCGTCGCCCGGCACATCAAGAAGGTTCCGGTGAGGTTGACCGCGATCGTCTTGTTCCAGTCGTCGAGGGTGGCCTCGGTCGTGTGCTGGAAGCGACCCACACCGGCCACGTTGCACAACACCGTCGGGCGACCGAGATCGGCGGCGACCTGGGCGACAGCGGCGGCGACGGCGTCCTCGTCGCTGACGTCGCACTGGTAGGGCGCGTCCTTGATGTCGAGTTCAGCGACCGCGAAGCCGTCGGCGGCCAGGCGCGCCGCGGTGGCCTTGCCGATGCCACTCGACGCGCCGGTGACGATCGCGACGTCGGTCACGCCTTGAACCGATCCTGCAACTCGAACTTGAGCACCTTGCCGGTCGCGTTGCGGGGCAACGCGTCCACGTGCTCGAGCTGTTCGGGCAGCTTCTGGGTCATGAGGCCCTGCTCCTTGAGGTAGCCGATCATCTCGGCGAAGGTGATGTCGCCGACCACCACGGCGCAGGCCCGCTCGCCCGAGGCCGGGTCGGGCAGTCCGATCACCGCGGCGTCCGTGACCTTGTCGTGCTGGAACAGCAGGTCCTCGATCTCCTTGGCCGAGATGTTCTCGCCCTTGCGGATGATCACGTCCTTCACTCGTCCCGTGATCGTGAGCCAGCCGCCCTCGTCCTGGGCGCCGAGGTCACCGGTGCGGAACCAGCCGTCCTCGTCGAACGCATCGACGTCGAGCGCGGGGTCGAGATAGCCCTTGAAGACCTGTGGACCCTTGGCCCGCACCTCGCCGTCCACCAGCTTGAGCTGCACGCCCGGGCTCGGGCGGCCCTCGGTGGTCGCCAGCTTGTCGGTCGGATCCTCCACGCTGCACATCGTCAGGATCGGTGCCTCGGTCAGCCCGTACCCGGCGACGATCCCGACCCCGCCCATCTCCTTGACCATGTCGTAATGAAGCTGCGGCGGTTTCGGTGCGCCGCCGCCGGAGAAGGCGCGGATCTTCGGAAACAGCGGCGTGCCCGGCTGCTCGCGCTGCGCCGCGAGGTACGTCTGGTGGAAGAACGTGCCGGCGCCCGCGAGCGTCACCTCGTGCTTCTGGAACAACGGGATCACGACCGCGGGGTCGAAGGCTTCGACGATGTAGTGCGTCATCCCGGTCTCGAGCCCGGCGATCAACAGGTTGCCGCCGCCGATGTGCGTGAACGGGAACACGAAACCGTGGCGATCGTCGGGGCCGAGGTTGAGGCCTTCGATCATGCCCCGGGCGCCGGCGGCGATGGTGGCGTCGGTGTGCTGCGCGCCCTTCGGCTCCGCCGTCGTCCCCGACGAGAAGAAGATCCACCGCGTCGCGTCTTCATCGGTGGGCACCGGCGGAAGCGCGACAGGGTCGCCGGTCGGCAGCTCGCGATCGCAGACCAGCGCGTCGCAGACGCCGATCTCCTTGACCATCCCGGCGTAGTCGAAGCCTCGCCATTCCGAGGGAACGATCATCAACGCCGCGTTCGTCTGACGGAGAACGAAGCCGACTTCCTTGCTGCGGTAGATCGGGAGGATCGGGTTCTGGATCGCGCCCAGTCGGGACAGCGCGCCGACGAGAACGAACGATTCGATCCACGTCGGGAGTTGCCACGACACGTTGACGTCGGGACCGACGCCGTACGGCATCAGTCCCGCGGCCGCCCGCTCGCACGCGACCTTGTAGTCGCCAAAGGTCATCGTGCGGTCCATCTCGTCGACCAACATCAATCCGTCGGGCGTGCGGCTCGCACGGTCCTCGATCAGTTCCCACAACGTCACGGGACCATCACGCCTCTCGCCAGGGCGCCGGACTTGAGGTCGCTGATCGCGAGTTCGACGTCCTCCAACGGGTACGTGCGCGACACGAGCTCGTCGAGCAGTAGCTCGCCGCGCTGGTAGAGGTCGACCATGAGGGGGACGTCGTGGTGCGGCCGGGCCGACCCGTAGCGGCACCCGATGATGCCGCGATCGACGTAGGCGAGATGGTTGATCGGGATGCTGACCTCGGCACCGGGCGGCGGCACGCCGAGGACGACGCACGTCCCACCCCAGTCGAGGGCGTCGACGGCGCGGCGCACGACGGCCGGGTGACCCACGCACTCGAACGCCCAGTCGACCGGCGGGACATCCGTGTCAGCACCCGAGATGAACTCGGTAGCGCCGAACTGACGCGCCAGCGTCTCCTTCTCGGGCAGCAGGTCCACCGCGATGATGCGCGACGCGCCGGCGATGCGCGCGCCCTGGATGACATTGAGCCCGATGCCGCCAATACCGAACACCGCAACGGACTGGCCCGGACGGATCGACGCCCGGTTGAGGGCGGCGCCGACGCCGGTGAGCACACCGCAGCCGATCAGGCAGGCGGCGGTGAACGGAATCTCGTCGGGGATCTTGATCGCCTGCACCGCCTGGACGACCGTGTACTCGGAGAACACCGACGTACCCGCGAAGTTGTACGCCGGCGTACCCCCCACGGTGAACACCTTGCTGATGCGGCCGAGGCTGGCCCGGCATTGGGTCGGAACGCCCCGCGCGCACGCCGAGCAGCGGCCGCAGTTGGCCAGCGTGGTCAGCACGACGTGGTCGCCGGGCTGCACCTCGGTCACCGCGCTGCCGACCGCCTCGACGACGCCGGCGCCCTCATGGCCCAGGACGGCGGGCGGCGGGTACTCGATCACCCGCTCGATGACGCTGAGGTCGCTGTGGCAGAGGCCGGCGGCGCCGATCTTGACCTTCACCTCAGTCGCCCGCGGGTCGCGGACCTCGACGTCCTTGCTGACCTCGATTCCCTGCCCGTTGTAGACGACAGCTTTCACGGCTTCTCCCTGAGGACGTACTTCAGAACTTTCCCGCTCGCGTTGAGCGGCAGCGCGTCGACGACTTCGACCCGGCGCGGCACTTTGTAGTTGGCCATCCGTTCCTTGGCCCACGCGATCAGATCGTCAGGCGCGACCGATTGACCCGGGCGCAACACCACGAACGCACGGCCGACCTCGCCCAAGCGCTCATCGGCCATGCCGACCACCGCGGCCTGACTCACGGCCCGGTGTTGTGTGAGCACCTGCTCGATCTCGGCCGGATAGGCGTTGAAGCCGCCGACGATGTACATGTCCTTCTTGCGATCGGTGATCTTGAGGTAGCCCCGGTCGTCCATCTCGCCGATGTCGCCGGTGTGCAGCCACCCATCGACAACCGTCGCCGCCGTGGCCTCGGGATCGTCGAGGTAGCCGAGCATGACGTTGTAACCCTTGACGAGGATCTCGCCGTCCTCGGCGATGCGCACCTCGGTGTCGGGGATGGCGCGCCCGCTCGTCGTCGCGATCGTCTCGGCGTCGTCATCGGCGCGGCACATCGACACGGTTCCGGTCGACTCGGTGAGGCCGTACGCGGTGATGATCGTCTCGTAGGACAACTCCTCGCGCATCCGGCGGATCATCTCCACCGGGATCACCGCCGCGCCCGTCGCGCACAACCGCAGCGACGAGAGGTCGTAGCTGGCCCGGTCGGGGTGGTCGAGGATCTGCTGGTGCAACGCGGGCGGGCCGGGCAGCATCGTGACCCGTTCGGCGGCAACCTTCTCCATCACGGTCGCCGGGTCGAACACCGCGTGCGGGATCACCGTCGCGCCGCGCATGATCGCGGCGACGAAGCCCGCCTTGTATCCGAACGTGTGGAAGAACGGGTTGACGATCAGGTAGCGGTCGCCGGCGCGCAGGCCCATGAGGCCACTCCACTCCGCGAACACCCGCGTGGTCTGCTCGTGCGTCGTCATGACGCCCTTGGGCTTTCCCGTCGTCCCCGACGTGAAGATCACATCGGACAGGTCGCTCGGCTTGACCTCGGGCAAGTCGACCGGTGCGGCCTCCATGGCGAGGAAGTCGTCGAGCAGTGTGCCGCCGCACATCGCCTGGTAGTCGACGCCGAGGAACTCCCCGACCGTCAGCACCAACTTGGCCCCGCTCTTGTCGACGATGTACTGCGCCTCGTCGGCCTTGAACCGCGTGTTGATGGGAACCAGCACGCCGCCGACGGCCGACACGCCCAGTGCGGCGACGACCCACTGCCACACGTTCGGTGCCCAAATCGCGACGCGGTCCCCCGGCTCGACACCGGAGGCGATCGCGTTGTACGCCGCCTGCTGCGCTCGGTGGCCCATCTCGAAGAACGACAGCCGCACGTCGCCGTCCACCAACGCCTCGGCCTCGCCGTACTGCGTGACCGCGGCGATCGCCATCGCCGGAATCGTCCGCTCAGCCGCTGGGTCGTTCATCTCACCACGGCATCTGGACGCCGCCGTTGGGGCGGAGGATCTGGCCCGTCATGAAGCTGGACGCGTCGGAGGCGAGGAACACGATGGCGTGGGCGATGTCGTCGGGCTGACCGGTCCGGCGGATCGGCTGCATCTTGCTCATCATTTCCTTCATCGCTTCGAAGTCGTCATTGGCTGCGGTCATCGGCGTCTCGATCCAACCGGGCGCCACGACGTTCACGCGCACGCCGTTACGGCCGACCTCCGTCGCCAGGTTGCGAGTGAGCTGGACGACGGCCGCCTTGCTCATCGCGTAGGCGCACGTGCCGGACGCCCCGGTGTCGATCGCACCCGACGCCACGTTGATGATGCTGCCGCCGCCGCTGTCGATCATCGCCCGGGCGCCGGCCTGGCAGCAGTAGAGCGTGCCCTTCAGGTTGACGGCGAAGATGCGGTCGAGCGCCTCGTCGGTGAGTGACAGCACGTCACCGCGCGCGTAGACGCCGGCCACGTTGGCCAGGATGTCGAGGCCGCCATGCTGGGCGACGGTGTCGGCCACCAGCGCGTCGACCGCATCGCGGTTGGAGATGTCAACGCCGGTCGCGATATCCGCACCGACCACCGTGGCTCCGCCCGCTTCCAGCAAACCCACTGTCGCCGCGCCGATCCCGCTCGCGGCGCCGGTGACGATGGCGACCTTGCCGTCGAGGTCACTGGTCACGCCGGCGGCTTCCCGTGAATTGCCTTGGTTACCCGGCCGGTCGCCTCGGTGACGCGCGCGGCGAGCTCGGGCACCTGTTCAGCGCGCAGCTCGTGACGGAAGCCCATGAGGTTGAGTGACAACGCCACCCGGCCGTCGGGGCCGAACACCGGCGCGGCGACGTGGCTGAGCCGGTAGCTGGCCGAGTGCTCCAACTCCAGCAGCACGTACTCGTTGTGGCCGAGCTCGTTGAACGCCCGCCGCCGGTCGCCCTCGGGCGTCATCAGCCCACGGGCGGCCGGGACCTCGAGGCCCAGCGAGTAGCCGCGCTGCCGCACGGTCACGACCACGTCCCGGAATCGCTGCAACTCATCCTCGGTCGCATTGGGACCCAGGCGGCGCAGCCATTCGTCGATCTCATCCGGCGACGACCACGCCACGAACACCGTTCCGAGCGGCGGCACCAGCGGCAATCGCGCGCCGACCTGGATGTGTAGGCCGAACGGCTGCGGATCGCCCGACGCGGCGAGGAACACGATCTCCTCGCCGATCGCCGCGCTGGCGATGCAGCGCACGCCGATCTCGTCGGCCAGCGCCTGCATCTCGCCGCGGGCGAAGTCGACGACCTCGTACTGGCGGACGGCGGCGGCGTTGCCGACCGCGATCACCGCGGGTCCGAGCGTGAATGTCTTGTCGACCGGATGACGCAGCACGTAGCCGGCGTCGGTGAGCGCGGTGAGCATGGCGTGGGCGGTCGCCTTGTTGAGATCGAGGCGCCGGGCCAGCTCCGACAACGACCACGGGTCGTCGGGGTGGAGCGACATGAAGTTGAGCAGGGCGACCGTACGGTCGACCGCGGGAGCGGGGCGCGCCACTCGACCCCCTACTGACCGGGCATCGGGTACGGGAACTTGGCCGCGACGCCGCCGTCGACGATGAGCGTCTGGCCGGTGACGTACCCGGCGAGATCCGACATGAAGAACAGCAGCGGTCCGGCGATGTCAGCCGGGAGGGCGACGCGCCGCAGGGGCGTGTTGTCCTCGTTGCGCTTCTTGCCCGCCTCGTCGATGTATGACGACACCCGCGGGGTCCAGACCATGCCCGGCGCCACCGCGTTGACGCGGATGTTGTCGCGACCGTGCTCCACCGCGGCCGACTTCACCAGCGCGATCAGCCCGGCTTTGGCCGCGCCGTACGCCGCATGCATGGGTGCCGCGGTGATGCCCGACACCGACGCCACGAACACCATGGCCCCGCCGCCGGTCTCCTTCATCGCCGCGACACCGAGCTGCATGGCGAGGAATGCGTGCCGCAACACGATGTCGAAGTGCCAGTTCCAGTTGTCGTCGTCGACGTCGGCGAACGACGCGTAGCGGGCCATGCCCACGATGTCGACGACACCGTCGATGCGACCAAGCGCGTCACGCGCGTCGGCGAACAGTTGCGTCGCCGACTCGCGTTTCGTCGCGTCACCCGACCACGCAGTACCGCCGACTTCCTTGGCGACGTCGGTGGCCAGGTCCTCGTCGAGATCGACGCAGAACGTCGAGGCGCCGACTTGGGCAAGCGCGTGGGTCACCTGGCGGCCGATGCCCTGGCCGGCGCCGATGACGACGATGCCCTTGCCGTCGAGGCGCAACCGTCCCGGGTAGTCGGGAACCTCGGAGTCGTCGCTCCTAGTCAATGATGCCGGACGCCTTCTCGAGGTAGTCAGGGCTCGTGTCGGTCGACGGGAACACGCGCGCCTCGACCTCGACCTCGCGCTTGGCCAGCTCGGGGATGATCTCCTTGCCGAGCAGCTCGATGTTCTTCATCACCGCTTCGTGCGACAGGTGGCCGAACTGGCTGTAACAGATGAGCTGGTCGACGCCGAGCTCCTGGTACTTGAGCATCTTCTCGAGGCACTGCTCGGGGTCACCCACGATGATCATGTCGGCGTCGCTGAACACCTGGGGCTTGAGGCTGCCTTCGGCCTGCGCGCGCAGCAGCGGGAAGATCGCGTCGTGCTCCTCCTGCGACATGTGCGGCAGTTCCCACTCGATGGTGAACTCGGCCAGGTTCTTGTACCACCACCACACCGAGTCCCAGATCCCGTTCTCCTCGGCCTGGGCCATCGAGTCGGCACAGTGCACAAGGGTGTAGGCGGCGACCTTGTTCGTCGTCACGCGGGTGATCGGCTTGGGCGTCATGGCCGCGTCGCGGTATTGCTGGATGTGCTTGGCCATCTTCTGGATGGGCTGCATGATCGAGAAGCTCAAGAGGCCGAGGCCGAGCGAGCCGGCGACCGCGGCGCTGCCGTCGGACGTAGCCGCCATCCAGCACGGGGGATGCGGATCCTGCACCGGCTTGGGCGTAACCATGCGGCGCGGGAACTCGAGGTACTTGCCGTGGAACTCGAAGTATTCGCTCTCCCACATCCCGACGACGGCCTGGATGGCTTCCTGCCACTGGTCGCGTGACGCATCCCGGTCGACGCCGAACGCGGTCTGCTCCATCGGCGTCGAGCGGCCGGTGCCCCACTCGACTCGCCCGCCGCTGAGGATGTCGGCGGTGGCGACCTTCTCGGCCACGCGCATGGGGGGCGTGAACGCGTGCGGCATCAGGGTGACGCCGAAACCGAGCCGGATGTTCTCGGTGCACTGGCTCAGCGCGCCGATGATGACCTCGGGCGCCGGCGAGTGACTGCGGCCCTCGCGGAAGTGGTGCTCGACGTGCCACGTCGTGTGGAAGCCGAGCTTGTCGGCCAGCTTGATCTGCTCGATCGTCTCCTTGTAGGCCCGCTGCTCGGCGATGCGCTGGCCGTACGGATGGGGACCGTCATTCCACGGCTTGGGGACGTCGATCTCGTAGAGCAGGTCGAGCTTCACCGGCTGGGCTCCTCGTTCTATGTGTTTGCACTGACAAACGTCAAATCGCAATGCCAAACGCAACCTAGAACAGGTTCCCGTTTCCGTCAATGCTTTCTGCGCGCCTCCGGCGCAACGGATACTTAGTTGCCGGTGATGGTGTCGATGGCGCCGAACAGCTCCTCGAGTCGGGCCAGGTCGCCGTCGCTCAGGGCCGGCCCCAGGAGCGACGCCACGTTGGCCTCGAGGTGAGCGACCTTGCCGGTGCCGGTGAGGACGACGTCGGTTCCCGGCTCATGGCGGGCGAACCGGTAGGCGGCGTCGACGACGTTGTCCAAGAAGGCGAGGGCGTCGTCGGGATGCCCGACCGACGCCAGCACGCGCGCCAACTCGTCGGGCTGGCTCAGCGCCTTGCGCACCGCGAACATCACCAACACCGCCACGTCCTGCGCCGTCGTCAACGTGAACACGCGATCGCGGGCCGACGGGTTGAGCAACGAGAAGCCGACCATCACGACGTCCCATACGCCGTCGGCCAAGGCGACCGGCAGCATCGCGTGACCCGGGTCGTCGCCAAACCGTTCGCTGATGGCGAGGAACCGCAGTTTTCCGGCGTCGCGCAGGGCGAGAAGCTCGGCGACCGCGTCCTCCCCCACCCGGGCGTATTGCTCGGCGGTCACGCCATGCAGGAAGAACACGTCGACGTAGTCGGTCTGTAGCCGCGCCAGGCTCCGGTCGAGGGAGGCGTGCAGCGAGTCGCCGGTGTCGAGGAGCGCCTTGGTCGACAGCACGACGCCGTCGCGCCGCCCCTTCAGGGCACGACCGACGATCTCCTCGGTGCCGTAGGCACGCGCGGTGTCGACGACATTGATGCCGAGGTCGAGCGCCCGCTGCACGACGGCGACCGACTCGTCTTCGGTCGCGCCGTATGTCTGCCCGAGCCGGCTGTGGCCTCCGCAGCCCAGCCCCACCACGCTCACGTCCAGACCAGTGCGCCCCAATCTGATGATGTCCAAAGGAATCTCCCGCGTCTTCGCCGAATTATTCGCCAAATCTCGCGTGCATCGCGTGGTAGCAAGCTGAGCGCCCTTGGGGGGCGAAGGGGGCCGGGGGACCGTGGAACGCCATCTGGAGCGTCGGTCGGCGAGAGCAAGCGTGGCGCTGGCAGTCGCGCTGACAGTCGGTGTGAGCGCGTTAGTCGCGCTGCCACGACCGGCAGTCGCCACTCCGCGACGCAGGGCTATCGACCTCCCGGCGGCGCCGTCAGCTAAGCCGAACGCAGTGGAGTCGGTCGTGCCTCTCGGCGACTTCAGCCCGCTAGGCCTGCCCGGCATCGCCCTTCCGACGCCGCGAGGTTTCGACGCGCTGCGATCGACCGAGATCGAAACGCTGGGCACCGCGACACGCCGTGTCTTCCTGAACCCTGACGGGTCCAAGACGATCAACGCCTACGCGCAGCCCGTTCGCATGCAACGAGGCGGCAAGTGGGTCGACATCGACCTCGCGCTCGTTAAGGAGCCCGACGGCGGCGCTCGCCCCGAAGCAGCTCCGGTCGATGCACACGTGGGGAGCAACGCGTCGGGACCGGTGGGCCGCGTCGGCGTCCCCGGTGGTGCGATCACCCTCCGCCATCCCGATGCCAGTGCAGTGGCGGGCGAGGTCAAGGGCGGTTCAGTCGTCTTCGCCAAGGCCCTGCCCGGCGACCGTGACATCGAGGTCCGGCCAACCGTCGGTGGCTTCGAAGAGATCATCGTGCTGCCAACAACCGAGGCCGCGGGCGCCTACCAGGTGCGGCTTGACGCGCCACCCGGGGCGACCGCTCGCCAGGAGGGCGACCGCGTTGTCGTTGTTGGCGGCGACCAAACGCGGCTTGCGACGTTCAAGGGCGGCGTGGCAGTCGACGCCAACGACGCGAGCACGCCGGTGCGGACGCGGCTCGTCGGATCGGCGGCCGACGGCATCGCCGTGGAAGTGTCGATCGACGATGCCTGGCTGCACGACGCGGCCCGGCGGGCGCCGGTGAGGATCGACCCGACGGTCACTCGAGAAGCTATGAACCCTGGCGGGCTCCTGTATATCGGCGACGACGGCAATTCGTACCCCTACAGCAGCGTGCTGGACGTCGGCCGCCAGCCGGGAGGACCCGCGTTTCGCGCCCTCGCCCACTTCGACTTCTTCGGCATCGCGGCGCAGCCCGGGGTTCAGGTCTTCAACGCGACTTTCGAAGCGTTCAATTTCGACTCCGGCTCTTGTGACTACCGAGACGTCGCCGTCTACGGGTTGGGCGGTCCCTTCAACGACGCATCGACCCACTGGAACGACCAGCCTGGCCTCGACGGCCAGGGCGCGTACGACATCTCCACCTTTGCCGACGGAGACGACCCGGACTGCGACGCGCCAGCGTGGGAGCAATTCGATGTCACCGCGCTGGCCCAGCGCTGGCTCGACACCTCGGCTCCGAACTACGGACTCGAGCTGCGATCAACCAACGAAGGCGACCCGGCTGGGTATCGCCGCTTCTCGGGCTACGTGACGAACCAAACCCCACACGTCAACGTGACCTACAACACCCCGCCGAACCCCCCGCTCCCAATTAGCCCGGCCGATGGCACAGTCTTCACGAACTCGACCACGCCCACGCTCAGCGCGACGAGTGCCTCAGATCCTGACGGCGATTCGAACATCAAGTACCTGTTCCGCATCGCATCCGGACCCGACGCCGACACGGGCGCCGTCGTGGAATCGGGGATCATCCCGACCACAACCTGGACGCCGCCGGTCGGCGCGCTCCAAGACGGCGGCACCTACTACTGGCACGCCTTCTCGTGGGATGGCAGCCAGTACAGCACAACGACCTGGGCCCGCCGGATGGTCATCAACCAGCGGCTCGGCACCGCGAACCCGAGCCCGCAGGACACCGTTGGGCCGGTGTCGGTCAACCTGGCCACCGGCAACCTCGCCTTCACGTTGGCGTCGCCGTCGTTCCCAGCGACCGGCGGGTCGGCCGGAGTCTCGTTCTCCTACAACTCGCTTCCCGTAGTCCGGAACCGCAACGGACTGAGCGCGCAGTACTTCAACGACAACGGTGACAACGCGTTCGGGCCGACGGACGATCTCGTCCTCACGCGTCTCGATTCCCAAGTCCAGTTCAACTGGGGCCTCGGCTCCCCATCACCCGCGGTCAACGCCGACCACTTTCTCGCCCGCTGGACGGGCTCGATCACCGTCCCGTCCACCCAAGGGGGCTTCTACTACTTCGCCGCCGATCACGACGACGGTGTGCGCATCTGGGTCAAGAACACCCTGGTGTTCGACCGCTGGGGGATCATCGCTGAGAACCGGAACTATGGATACTCGACGCCGATCTTCATGCAGGCGGGCGAGACGGCGGCGATCCGCGTCGAGCACATGGAGAACGCAGGCGCTGCGGGGGTCACGCTGCGCGTCAACGGCAACGGCGTCAACGACGCCGTCGTACCCGCCGGTTGGTTGACGCCGGACGACCGGACAATGCCGCTTGGCTGGTCGATGTCCGCCGACGGCGACGGCGACGCCTCGTTCACTTCGGCGCGCGTGTCCGAGGGCGGTGTCACGTTCGTCGAACCGGACGGCACACCCCACGCGTACACCTGGACTGGCAGCGGCTGGACACCGCCCGCGGGCGAGAACGGCGTCGTGACGCGGCTGACGACCGGCGGGGTGCGCTTCGAGAGTGACGACGGCCGCAGCTATACGTTCGGTCTCGACGGCGGCCTCACCCAGATCGACTCAGCCATCGATGACCGCGCACCGGCGTCGCTCCGCTACGCGTGGACGGGGACGCCGTTGCGCCTGACAACGATCACTGATCCGGTCACCGGCCGGAACGTCACGCTCGACTACGGCGGACGCGCGACGTGCGCGCATCCCGGGAACTTCGCGGCAACGCCGTCGGGCATGCTGTGCCAGGTCAACTACTGGGACGGCAGCGACACTCGTCTCTACTACAACGCGTCAGGCCAGCTCGTCCGGATTGTCGACCCGGGCGGTAGTGAGCCTGAGGTGACCGACATCGGGTATGCGGCCGACGGGCGCGTTGCCCGGCTGCGCGATCCGCTGGCAGCCGACGCGGTGGCGAATGGTCGGCCGGACGACAACTCCACCTACACCGAGATCACGTATCTCAACGACGCGGTCAGCGCGGTCGCCCAGCCGGCGCCGAACGCGGCGCTGCCCACCCAGCGGCCGACCCATCGCTATTCGTATTCGGTCAATGGCACGCAAACCGACGTCACCCTCGACGGCCAGACCTGGCCGAACAACTTCTGGCGCCGCGTTGGCATCGACGCCGCGGGTCGCGAGATCTCCGACACGGACGCGGCCAACGTCACGACCACTAGCGCGTGGGATGTGTCCGACCGCATGACGAAGAGCGTCGACAGCGCCGGCTTCGTCTCGACCAAGGTCTACGACGCGCACAAGTGGCTGACCGATGAGTACGGCCCCGCGCCGAGCAACTGCTTTCTCTCGAACGGCCGGCCAGCATCGTGTGGCATCACGGTGCCTCATACGAACCACGCCTACGACGAAGGTCTCGTCGGCCTCGCGGCGGCATACTGGCCGAACACGAGCTTGTCCGGCGCTCCGCTCGCCCACCGCAACGGCACGGCCGATAATCCTGCCGGGGACCTCTGGTTCGACTGGGGCACCGGCCAGCCCGCCGGCCTGAGCGCCGGCGACAACTGGTCGGGCCGGTACACAGGTGAGCTGCTGTTTCCGGCACAGGGCACGTACACCTTGCGGTTCCGAACCGATGACGGCGTTCGCTTGTGGATCGACGACAAGCTGGTCGTCGACGAATGGTCGGACCACGCGTCGACGTGGACCGTCGACAAGACATTCGCTACCTCGGCACCCAACACCACACACCGCGTACGCGTCGAATATTTCGAGCATGGCGGCGGCGCCGGCCTCCAGTTCTATTGGGTGCCGCCCGGCGCTAGCCAGCAGGTTGCCGTCCCGGGCGCGAACATGCACCCGCTGTACGGACTGGCGACGTCGACCGACGACGACGGCCAGAAGGTCAGCACCGTGTACGCCGAGCCGGAGTTGGGCCTGGCCACCGCAACGGTGAAGGACCCGGCGGGGCTCAACCTGCGGTCGACGACGACGTACGAGCCGGGCGGCGCTGGCCGCTACTACCGTCCGATCTCGCGATCCCTGCCTCGTGCGGCAGGAGGCGGGTACACGACAGCCGTTGGCGCCGACAATCCGGCGGCGTACTGGCGACTCGGCGAGGCGAGTGGGACGGCGGCGGCCGATGCTTCGGGTCACGGCCTCACGGGCACCTACGTCGCGCCGACCACCCTTGGCGCGGCAGGTGCGGTGGGCGACGGCAACACCGCGGTGTCGCTCAGCGGCGGTTATGTCTCCACCCCGTACACGCAGTCGGCGGTGAGCGCCTATAGCGCCGAAGCATGGGTGAAGACGACAGACCCCGGCCTCAACAAGGCCATCATCCAGGATCGTGGGACCGGAGCCGGCAAGAGCCTCACGCTGAGTCTGGGCGGCGCGCCAGGTACCGCGGCCGCGTACAACGCGCTCACACCGACGCGGATTCTCGACACGCGCCCGGGTGAGCTCGACTCGGACGGATTCAACGCGCCCCTGGGGCAGGGTCAGACTATTGACGTCCCTGTTCTCGGCCTCGCCGGCGTGCCGGCGAACGGCGTCGACGCGGTCGTCCTCACCGTGACCGCGATCGCACCTAGCGCAGACGGCTACCTCCAGGTCTATTCGACTGGCCATCCGCCGGCAGCCAACGTTTCGACGTTGAACTTCGGTGCGGGCCGCACCACCGCCAATGCCGTCATCGCCAAGGTCGGCGACAACGGCAAGGTGTCCGTCTACAACGCATGGGGCACTACCAACGTCGTCTACGACGTGTCCGGCTTCTTCATGACGGGCTCGGCTCTGCACGCCGTGGCGCCTGTTCGCATACTTGACACGCGTCCTGGTGAGCTGGACTCCGATGGCTTCAATGCCGCGGTAGGCCCAGGCCAGACGATCGACGTGCCGGTCCTTGGGCTCGGCGGCGTGCCCGCGACTGGCGTGGACACTGTGGTGTTGAACGTCACCGCCGTGGGTCCGAGCGCGCCCGGATTCCTCTCCGTTTTCCCGACGGGCTCTGCGCCGACGACAGGCGCGTCAACACTCAACTTCAGCGCAGGGGAAAATGAAGCGAACCTGGTGCTGGCCAAGGTCGGTGCCAACGGCAAGGTGTCGGTACACAATGAGAACGGCACCACGCACGTCCTCTATGACGTCTCGGGGTACTTCGCAACAGGGTCGGCGTACACCTCGTCGACGCCGACACGGATCCTCGACACGCGTCCGGGAGTCCTCGACTCGGACGGGTTCAACCAACCTGTGTTGGGCGGCCAGACGATCGACGTCCCCGTCCTCGGCCGCGGCGGCGTGCCGGCCACCGGGGTCGACGCCGTGGTACTGAACGTGACCGCGGCGAACACGACCGCGGCCGGCTTCCTTCAGGTGTTCCCGACCGGCCGCGGCCCCGGGTCCACGTCGACCGTCAACTTCGGCGGGGGCGAGGCGCGGGCGGACTTGGTGGTAGCGAAAGTGGGCGATGGCGGCAAGGTGTCGGTCTTCAACGCGACCGGCTCCGCCGACGTCATCTATGACGTGATGGGGTACTTCCCGGTTGGTCCCCGTTCGGGCGACGTGGCGTTTGGCGTCGACACCGACAACGTGTTTGCTGGCGTCTACACCACGCAGGCGATCGATGATGGCCAGTGGCACCACGTCGTCGGTACGTGGTCAGCGCCGCCGGGAACCCCAGTGAGCCCGAGCCAGTTCCGCATCTATCTCGACGGCGCGCTGGCACCGACAGGCACGTCGGTTATCGGCACACCGCCGGTGTCACCGTTGACCGGTCTCGGCGGGATGCGGCTTGGTCAATCGGACCCGTGGGCAACGACATTGGCGGGCTCGCTCGACGATGTCGCCGTCTATGCGTCGGCGCTCAGCCCGGCGGCGGTGGCTAGTCATCACGACGCCACGGTCACATCGTCGGCGGCCGAAACCTATGAGTACTACCCGGCGTCGGGCGCGGGCTCCTCGGTCGACAACCCGTGCACTGGTCCGGTCGAGTCGATCTACCAGGGCGCCTCGCTGTACCGCACGACCGCTCCCGATCCCGATGGATCAGGGCCGCAGGCGTCGATCGTGACCGAACAGATCTACAACACCGCCGGGCGGGTGCTGGCGTCGCGCATTGTCGGCGACGCCGCATGGTCGTGCACGACGTACGACGGCCGCGGCCGCGTCGTCACCGAGAAGGACTCGTCGGGCAAGACGACCACCTACACCTACACAAACCCGCTCGCGGTGGCGACGACGTTCGTCGACTCATCGGGCGGGGCTCGATTGACGATCGACGCGGTGGACATCCTCGGTCGCTCGACGACATACACCGACGAGCAGGGCACGATCACGAGTTCCACCTACGACCTCGTCGGCCGACTCGCAGCGACGACCCGAAAGTTCCCCGGCCTACCCGACGCACCGCTGACGACCACCGGCTACAGCGCCGATGATCGCGTTGCGACGTTCACCGATTACAGCGGCGGACCGGCGCGGACGACCTCGTACGGCTACGACGCGGCGGGACGGCCCACTACGACGACGCGGCCGAACGGCGTGGTGTCGACCGCGACGTACGAGCCGCAGCATGGCTACGCCGACGGCGTGTCCCATACCAAGGCCGGGTCGTCGCTATCGGACTGGCACTACACACGAACTGTCTCCGGCGATGTTGCGTCGGAGACGGGCAATGGCCGCGTCCGCAACTTCGGCTACGACGCTACGGGCCGGCTGACGTCGGTGACCCAAGGGCCGACGACGCGGCGCTATGCGTACGACGCCAACTCCAACCGCTGCGGCCTCGCCGCCGCTTGCGACGGCGCGTGGAGCTACGACGCGGCGGACCGCATCACCGCGTCGCCATACGCCACCGGCTACACCTACGACGCGCACGGCAACGTCGTGCAGGCGTCCCTGGGGGGTGCCGCCCCGCCGGTCAACCTCAGCGACCAGTTCGCCATGTCGACGAGCGGTCACAGCACGCCGATCACCGTTCGCTCCGACGGGACGCTGAACGCCGCGCTGGATTGGAGCGGCAACGCCCACTCGGCCGAAACCTCGACCGGCGCGTTGGCCGCGAGCGGCGCGACATCGCGCGACGTCGTCCTCGGCAGCCTGGGCTTGGTCAAGTCCGAACTCGGCTGGACCGCGAGCGCGCACAACGTCGCCATCACCGGTGGCACCGGCAGTATCACCGCCGGGGGCACCGGTGGCTCAGGCGCCACGGGCGGGACCGGCCCGGCCCACACCTTCAACGTCACGACCCCGGGCACCATCCACGCCGGGGTCGACTGGGC
>DASRJI010000093.1:0-16915 GCA_035649535.1 Acidimicrobiales bacterium
GACGTCGTCCCGTTGGGAGTCGACACGATCGTCGTTTGCAGCCAGTCCGGGACCGACTTGGGCACCCGCTTCTGGAAGAACGACGGCCCGCCGGCGCCCTCGGGAAAACGCTGTAGCAACACCGGCCGCCCGCCCATCGTCCGCATCAGCGGGGCCTCGACGCGCAGGTAGTGCTCGGCCAAGTCGCCCTTGGTCTCGCCGTGCTCCGAGAAGAACACCTTCTCGGGATGAGTGATGGGGACGTCGTGTCCCGCCGCCTCGACCACCACCCCAACGTACGCCGTAGTGTCGCCCCATATGAGGCTGGTATCGACGACCGAGGGCGCCGGCATCCTGCTGGGCGACGAGGTGGCGCTGGTCGCGCCCGACATGCTGACCCTGCTCGACATGGACCTCGAGACGGTGCCGACCGAGCGCCGCGTCGCCCTGGCCGAGACGCGGTTGCTCGCGCCGGTCCCACGACCGCCCAAGTTCCTCGCCATCGGTCTCAACTACGCGCTGCACGTCGCCGAGTCGGGAATGAAGCCGCCCGAGCACCAGCTCTGGTTCAACAAGCAGTCGACGTGCGTGGTCGGCCCCGGCGCGCCGATCGAGATCCCGACCGCCTCGTCGATGGTGGACTACGAGGGCGAGCTGGCGTTCGTGATCGGGCGGCGATGCCGCCACGTGAGCGCGTCCGACGCGCCGTCGGTGATTGCCGGTTACACGATCGTCAACGACGTCAGCGTGCGCGACTGGCAGATGCGAACCCAGACCATGACGATGGGGAAGAGCTTCGACACGCACGGCCCGTCGGGACCGTGCATCGTCACCCCTGACGAGTTGGGTGATCCGCACGGGCTCCGGTTGCGCACGTGGGTCAACGGCGACCTTCGCCAAGACGCCAAGACCGACGACTTGATCTTCAACTGCTACGAGATGGTCGAACATCTGACGACCGCGTTCACCCTCGAGGTCGGCGACCTCATCGCCACCGGGACGCCGGCCGGCGTCGGCATGGCGATGAAACCGCCGGGCTGGCTGAAGTCGGGTGACACGGTTCGCATCGAGATCGACGGCATCGGCACGTTGGAGAACCCAGTGATCAACGAGGGCGCGTGAACGGCGACGGCCTGCGGGCCCGGCTCGCGCGCGGCGACACGGTTGTGATGGCGGGTTGCTTCGACGCGTTGTCTGCCCGGCTCGCCGAGCGGGCCGGGTTCGAGACGATGTTCCTGTCGGGCTACTGCACGGCGGCCACGCTGCTGGGGCTTCCCGACTTCGGGTACCTCACGCAGACCGAGATGGCCGAGGTGGCGCGCCGGGTCTGCCGCACGGTCCCGAGCGTCCAGATCGTCGTCGACGGCGACACCGGCTACGGCAACTCGCTCAACACGATCCGCACGGTGCAGCTGTACGAGGACGCGGGGGCGGCGGGGATCTTCCTGGAGGACCAGGTGTGGCCCAAGAAGTGTGGCCACATGGCCGGCAAGCGCGTCGTGCCCCGCGAGGAGTGGCTCGGCAAGCTGCGCGCCGCGCTCGACGTGCGCGACCGGTTGTTCGTGACGGCCCGCACCGACGCGCGCGCCGCCGTGAACCTCGACGAGGCCATCGAGCGGGTCCGCATGGCGGCCGACCTCGGCGTCGACGCCATCTTCGTGGAAGCGCCCGAGTCCATCGAGGAAATGGAGGCGATCGCGGCGGCCACGCCGGGGTGCGTGCGCGTCGCCAACATGATCGAAGGCGGGCGCACGCCGCTGCGCACCCCGGCCGAACTGCACGACCTCGGCTTCGATCTGATCGTGTCGCCGCTGACCGGTCTGTTGGGCGCCGCGCTGCAAATGCAGCGGTCCTACGGCGTCCTCGCCGACAAGGGAACGCTGCGCGACGACCTCGACCTGGTGCTGTCGTTTGACGAGTTCGCGCCCCTCGTCAATCTCGAGGAGCACTACGCGACCGAAGCGAAATACACCACCTGACCAGCGCAGAGGGCCGGCGAGCGGCCCTCTGCGCTGGCACAACGCTGATCAGCTCAGCAGGCGCTGGGTGTTATCGGGTGGCGCTGCTCGCACGTGAGCTGGCGGTTCACCGCATTGTCGGGGACGAGTTCCGACCAGCCTTCGTAGACGAGGGGCACGGCGAGAACGCCTTGCCCGCCCAGGCCCGCGTAACGCACCACGGTGTCGTCCGCCTTGGTGCTCGGCCCTGCATCGAGCACCATCTTGCCGACGATTGCTGCGTCGATCGGGTTCCCGTCACCGTTCGGATCACCGTCGATGACCATCATGGCGTTGGAGAACTTGTTCGACAGGTAGGCGTAGTAGCCGCCGCCCTTCTTGGCACCGAAGTTGAGGCCGTGACAGCCCGGATCGCACGGCAGCGTCTTCACTACCCGGTCGGTCTTGACGTCGATGACGGTCACCGTGTTCGACGTCGTGTTAGCCGTCAGCATGTAGTTGCCATCGGGGCTAACCGGCGTCTGAATCGGCAAGATCCCCAGGTTGGCTGGCTTCTTCCCGGTTACCGGGTCGTAGCCGCGGTCCAGGCGGATCGTCTTGGCGCCAACCTTGCGGCCACCGCTCACGCACGCCTTCCCCTTGATCGAGACGCACGAGATGCTGTTACTCAAGAGGTTGGCGATGTAGTACTTGCTGCCGTCAGGCGTCATTGAGGACGCGATCGGCTCCTTCTCCAGGTGGCGCTTGGACTTGATCGTGCCGCCCTGGATGTCGAGCAGCGTTCCCTCGTCGGTGTTGGGGTCAGGTGTCACCATCCACTTGGCGTCACCGCTCATCCAGTGCGCGTGCGGGTGCGCCACAAGTTCCCCGGGCCGCTGCGTGAGTATCCGGCGGTCGATCTTGGTCGCGCCCGGACTCAGCTCGACGACGGAGTTCCCACCGTTGATCGCGATGTGCAGTTGATCGGTGTCGGTACGCGTCATCACGTGTGAGGGCGCCGGTCCGACTTGGATGCGGCGCACGAACGCGAGCGTCTGACGGTCGAAAACGTCGAGGTAATCACCGAACCACTCGGTTTGGTAGATGTACTTCTCGTCGCGGTCTGTCCACATGTTGTGCGGGTTGTTCATGTTCACCGATGGCAGGGCCGCCTTCTTGCTGACCTGCCACGTCGCCACGTCCACTGCCGTCGCCGTTCCTGGCTTGCTCTTGCCGGCCGTCTCCTCGAACTGCGTGTCGACCCACACCTCACCCACACCGGGCGTCTTGGGTCGTTGCGTGAGCGCGGGCAGCGTCTTGGGCTCGTCGAAGTACTGGTGGAAGAACGAGTTGAGGTCGACGATGAGGTTGGGCGCGCCCGCCGAGTCGTAGGTGAGGATCGGCGCCGTCGGGTACTTCGGGTCCCATCCCTGTTCCTCGGTGTTGCTGAAGTGCTGCCAGTTGCCGGGCACCGTCGCGATGAAGAACGTGTGCACGAGGCGGTAGATGATGTCGGACGCGGTGGGCACCGTCATCCCGCCGTCGCCCATGTCGAGCGTCGACGCGCGGCCGAAGTCGAGACCGACCGTCGTGGGATCGTCGACGACGACCGCGCCCAGCATGTACGGATGGATCTTGCACGTGAACGCGTAGAGCCCGGGCTTGGTCAACTCGACGTCGCGCGTCCCGACGAACCCACCCGACTGGTCGATGAACGGCGTGCCCGCCGGCCGGATCAGGCTGGTCACGGTATGCACGCTGCCGGTGTTGGCCGGGTCGACGACGAAGCTGGCCTTCACCGGCAGGAGGCCGGGAACGATCTCGGCCACTGCGAGGGATCGGCCGCCGAAGAGGTCGAGCCCGCCGTCGAACCAGTTACCGCTCTTGTCGGTGAGTTGGAAGGTCGGCGGGACCGTAGGCAACTGGCCCAGCTCGGCCATCCCTAGCGACGCCAGCGCCTGGTTCACCGGCTCGAGGCCGGGTATCTGCGGAAGTCCCGGTGTCGAGACCGGGAGCGGAGGTGGCGCCGCTTTCGACGCCTGGCCCGTGATCGTGACCAGCGCGACGGAGACCATCGCCACTGCGACAACGGTGACACGCAGCCTCGCGCTCCTCGTCATGCGGATATCGGTAGTTGGTGTCACGGTCGGTTCATTCCTCCAGGTGTGGTTGACAGGTTTGTGGTGGCGCGGCGGCTCATGGGGACCGTCGCTTGACTCGGCCGCGCAGCAAGAAGGCGACCAGGCCGAGCGCGGCGGTCATCGCCACGACACCGCCGATCTTGCGCGTCGCCGATGTCGACGACAGGTGCGGCTCGACCGTGTCCGGGCCGGCGGTTGTGGTCGGTGCCGGTGTGGTCGTCGTCGACGTCGCGACTGCTAGCGGTGGTGCGGCGACCGCCGTCAGCGGCCCGTTGTCCGTCATCTCCTCGACCGGCGCCGCCGGCTCCACGTAGGTGAGATCAGAGGGGAAGGCGGCGATCGCGGCCCTCGGCGGACTCGTCGTCGTGGTCGCCGCCGCCGAACCGGCCTTGCGCGTCGTCGCGGTCGAGCTCGCGGCCCGCGGGTCGGCGTCACTCGCGTCGTCCTCGGCGACGAAGTCGACGCTCTCGTCGACGTCCTCGTCGTCTATCTCCTCGGCGGCGTCGTCGCCTGTGGGGTCGTCGTCCGGCTCAGCCGCTTCGTCGTCGCTCGCGTCGCCGGCGGGTGCCGTGGTGGTTGTCACCGCGGGCGCCGACGTCGGTGGCGGGTTTGCGGGCGCCGCGGTGGCGGGGGGCGATGTCGCTGGCGGCGATGTCGGTGGCGGCGACGTGGGCGGCGGCGATGACGCGCCGCCTCCACCGGTGACGTGGATGGTGCCCGTCATGTAGGGGTGGAACCGGCACGTGTAGCTGATGTCGCCCGCCTGGCTGACCGTGTAGCTGAAGGTGGCGCCAGGAGGGATATCCGGTGAGTTGATGGGTCCGCCGACGACGCTGTGCGTCTCGGGGTCGCGGTTCGTCCACGTGATCGCGTCGCCGACTGCCGCGCTGACCGCCTCCGGCTGGAAGCTGTTGCCCGTCATTTCGACCGCGTGGCCGGCGGCATGACCGGCGCGCGTGGTCCACATGAAGAGGGCGGCGCTGATCAGTAGGCCAGCCGCCCCGAGGCGCGCGGCGCGTACAACCTTGGGGTTGCTCGCGAGCAAGGTCACTTGACACTCCTTCGTGCTCGGATCGCCACCAGGCCAATTCCCACCATCAGCAGCACGGCGATGAGGGCGGCCCAGCCGATGTCGCTCGTCCTCGTCGTCGCCACCCGCACCGCCGCCGCCGACTTTGACGGCGTCGACGCGGCGGCCGCGGTGACCGGCACCGCGGTGGTCGTCGCCGCCGCCGGTTTGGCGGCGGCCGGCCCGACGTCGAGTGTTGTCGTAATGCCGTTCATCCCGGCCGCGATGCCGGTAAGCCCTGAGGCGTGGGCATCGTGCTCCGTTGCCCCGTGGGAGTGGGCGAAGATGTGGCAGTGGAGGAGCCAGCGGCCCTCTACTTGTGGCACGGCAACGATGTCGAACGTCTGCCCGGCTGACACGAGCAAGGTGTCCATCCGGGTCGGCTGGGGCAGCGGCAGACCGTCCTGCGCCACGACTTCGAACGGTGAGCCATGCAGGTGTATCGGGTGGGAAAGATCGCCGGCGCCGATCAAGCGGATGCGCACGCGCTCACCGACGCGCGCGCCGAGCGGAACAGTTGCCGGATACGACCGCCCGTTGAACACGAACCCGAGGTCGGTGTCGCCGATGACCAGGCGGTAGTCGCGATCAGCCTGGATGTCGCCCTGCTTGGGTACGACCTCGAGCACGCCGTACAGGCCCCGACCGATGTCGCGGCCGGAGGAGTGCGCGTGATACCAGTGCGTCCCCGTCGCGACCGCGGTCCACTCGTAGGTGTAGGTGTGCCCGGGCGCGATTGACGGTTGCGTGAGGCCGGGCACGCCGTCCTGCTGGTTGGGCAGGATCATCCCGTGCCAGTGCACGCCGGTCGCGATCGGGAGGTCGTTCTTCACGACGATCCGCACGCGGTCGCCCTCGTTGACGCGGATGACCGGTCCGGGGACGCTGCCGTTGAACGTGTAGGCCTCTTTGAATACGCCGGGCGAGACCTCCCAGTTGACTGCTGACATCCGCAGCGTGAACACCTTCACGTTGTCGCGCGTCGCGAACGGCGCCAGGTACGTGCCGTCGCCGAGCGATGTGCCTTGCGGCTTGGGCGCGGCGGGCAACGACGCGACGGTGGTCGACGGCGCGGCGGTGTGGGACATCGGCGCCGTGGTCGCGGTGTCGTCGCCCATGTCGTCGTCTTCCACCGCCGCCTCGTCGTCGGGCGGCGGCCCACCTTCGGCCTGGGCGAGAGCGGCGACCGTGCTCCTCGCGTGAGCCGCGCTGCGGGCGCCGCGCTCGACCGACGCCCATGTCAAAGTCGCCGCGACCAGTAACAGCCCGATGGCGATCCGAATGACGGCAATCTCAACGCGTCGAGCTGGCAACCGATTCTCCTGGTGAGGTCGAGAAACGCGAAGGGCGGATCGGCGGCCGGCCCGCGAGCATCGCGGTGACGCCGATGACCGTCGCGAGAAGGACGGCCTCCGTCTGCAACGTGCGCGCCGGACGGCGGTCGTTCGGCGGGCTGGTCGCGGCGCGGTCGTGGTGCGCCCATTGGCGCGCGCGGTTGGCGACGAGAAGACCGACCGACAGCACCGCCAGTTTCACGACGAAGATGCGGCCGTAGTCGCTTCCCGGAACGTGTCGCCACAGTTCGATCACCGGCGTCGCGAGCACGATCCCGGTACCGACAACCAAGGCGAGCGCGACGGAGGCGACCCGTGAGAAGCGCAGGACCACGGCGCGCAACTCGCCGACGGTCGCACGCTGGGGGAGGACGACGAAGACGAGCGCGAGAACCCCGCCGATCCACGCCGTGACCGCAGCCACGTGCACCAGGTAGGCGATCGACCGGAGGCCCGTCGCCTCGGCCGCATGGCCGACCTGGACCGTCGTGTGCACCAGACCGAGCGACACTGCCACGGCGCCGGCGCGCCACCACCGCGAACGAGCCACGCCGCTGGCGACGTCGACGAGCAACACGCCGGCGAGTACGAGCAGACCGAGCCGCACGATGGCGACCCAGCCGAAGTGCGTGCTGGTTGCATCGACCAGCGTTGAAGGCAACGCGGCGGCAGGTAGGTGCTGCCCAGTGATCGCCGTCTGCTCCAGTCCCGCGCCGACGATCGTCCCTGCGCCGGCGAGGACGACGCCGGCCGACAGGAGGAGGCGGCCGTGACGGGTTGCCGCGCCGGCCGGCCACACCAGCGTCAGGAAGACCCCGCCGCCGACCAGCGCCGCCAATGCGAGGAACACGAGCGCACGCGATGCGGTGAGAAGGCCGGCCACACCAGCCGGCGACGTCGCCGGCACACTCGCCGCCCGCCCGAGCGCCGCAGGTACGCCGGCGCCCGCGCCGACAAGGGCGAAGCTCGTCGCGCCGTAGACGACGTGTTCATCGGTGCCGACGACGCGCCACAACACGGTGTAACTGCCCGGAGCGATGGTGCCGAGCTCGCCGGTGAGTGTGGTCAGGACCGGCCCGTCGTGGTGGAGCGGGCCAACGCGAACGGGGCGCCCGGTGAGGTCGTGCACCGTCACCGACGCGTACTTGAGGTTGATGTGCTCGGAGAAGCGGAAGTGGACGCGATGCGGCGTCGCGTCGAGGAGTGCGCCGTCCGCCGGCTCGGACACGACCACGTACGCGTGCGCGCCAGCCGGCCCGGCGGTCACGATGATCACCGTGACCACAACCGCGCACCCCGCGGTCAAACGTCCAAACCCCAGTCCCCGCACGCCGCCGATTCAATACGGCGATCATTCGCGGGCGGTTGCCGCCCGGTGAACGGCGCGAACCGCCTTGCCGACGGTGTGACGGGCGTCGCGGACGGCGTTGCGAAACAGGTCGGTAACGCGACAATGCCCTGACGGGCAGCGCGTGAAGTCTGTCAGCGTGACGTAAAGCGCACGTCATGCCGTCCGTACGCCGCGGTAACACCGACGCGCGAGCGTCTCGGTGTGGAAGGCGACGCGTGTTGTGGGCGCACCTCGCCGCTTACCGGCTTCACCGTGGGGATCACCGCCGATCGGCGCTGCGAGGAACAGCGCGAGCTGATCGAGCATCGCGGCGGCCGCACGATTCACGCGCCCACCGTGCGCACCGCGGCCCTGGCCGACGAGGCCCCGCTTCACGAGGCCACCGACCGCCTGATCGACGACCCGCCGGACATCCTCGTGGCGACGACGGGCATCGGCATGCGCGGGTGGATGACGGCGACACGCGCGTCGGGTCGCGAGCAACATTTGCTGGCCGCCTTGCGCCAGGCGCGCATCGTGGCGCGAGGCCCGAAGGTGCACGGCGCGCTCCACGAGGCGCAGCTGCCGATCTGGCGCGACGAACCGTCAGAGCAGTTGGCGCCGATCATCGCCCGCTTGGCCGCTGAGGAGCCGCCCGGAACGCACGTCGCGGTGCAGCTCTACGGTGCGGACGCCGCGTGGATCGTCGACGAGTTGCGGGCGGCGAACCTCGACGTGACGACGGTGCCGGTGTACAGCCGGACAGTTCCGGCCGACACCGGTCCCTCGGTCCGTCTGGTCCAGCTGGTCGTTGATGCCGCGGTGGACGCCGTCACCTTCACCAGCGTGGCGGCGGCGGAGAACTTCTTCGAGGTCGCGGCCAGCGTTCGGCTGGCTGATCGCACGCGTCGCGCCTTCAACACGAATGTCGTCGCGTGTTGCGTCGGCCCCTTTGTCGCCGCCACGGTTCGCGACCAGGGCGTTCTGGACCCGTGCGCGCCGTCGCAGGGCAGGCTCGGGCTCATGGTGTACGAACTCGGTGTGCGCCTTGGCGCCCGGCACCGCCACGTGCAGTTGCCGGGCGTCGATGTCGCGGTTCAGGGATCCACGCTCGCGACCGACGACCGCCGAGTCGAGCTGGCGGGGCGGGAAAGGGCGGTGTTCGAACTACTCGCCGACCGACCGGGCACCGTCGTGCCGGTGTCGACGTTGCTCCGCCGCGTGTGGGGGAAGCGAGACGGCGACGCCGGTGTGATGGAGAAGGCGGCGAGCCGCTTGCGCCGGCAGATTCATCCGGTTGGCCTCGACGTCCTGAACGTAATGCGGCGGGGGTATGCGCTCTCGCCGGCGTTGACTAGGCGGCGTCCGCCTGTGCGCGGAGAAGGCCCATCAATCGGTGGTGAAGCTTGCGGAACGCCGGCTTCTCGATGAGGGCTTCGCGATCCCGTGGGCGGGCGAGCGGCACCTCGATGATGTCGACGACCGACGGGTTGGGCGGCACGCCCATTACGACGATGCGGTCAGCGAGGGCGATGGCCTCGTCGACGCCGTGCGTCACCATGAGGACGGTCTCGGTCGTCGACTCGTTCTGCCAGAGGTCGACGAGCTGGTCCTGCAAGCGGGCGCGGGTGAGCGCGTCCAACGCGCCGAACGGCTCGTCGAGCAGGAGTATGCGGGGACCGACGGCGAACGCGCGAGCGACGGCCGTGCGCTGTTGCATGCCGCCGGACACTTGCGCGGGTCGCTTGTCCTTGTGCTCCCAGAGCCCCACCGCGGTGAGGTAGCGCTCGACGATCTCGTCGGTGACCGCCCGGTTGCGGCCGGGCACGGCCGCCCGGGCCGCCTCCCGGACGTTGGCCAGCAGGCTCAGGCGCGGGAGCAACGAGTAGTTCTGGAACACCATCGCCCGGTCCGGCCCGGGACCGACCACCACCTGGTCGTCGGCCACGATGCGGCCGCCGTCGGGCTGGGTGAGGCCGGCGACGATGTTGATCAACGTCGTCTTGCCGCATCCCGAGTGCCCGATGAGCGAGACGAACTCGCCTTGCTCGACGGTGAGGTCGACGCCGCGAAGGACCTCCTGACTGCCGTAGGACTTGGTGATGCCTTCGATTGACAGCTTCACGCCACTACCTCCGGTAGCTCGACGCGCCGGGCCAGCCGGACGAACGCGGCATCGAGGACGACGCCCACACCACCGATCAGGACGATCGCGGCGATCACCGACGCGAGGTCGGCGCCGTTGTACGAGTTCCAGACGAAGAATCCGATGCCGGTGCCGCCCGACAGCATCTCGACGGCGACGATCACCATCCACGCCACTCCCATGGACAGCCGCAAGCCGGTGACAACCGACGGCAGCGAATGCGGGATGAGGACGTGCCGGATGTAGCGCAGCCGGCCGAACTGGAATACCCGGGCCACGTTGCGGTGATCACGTGGCACCGAGGCCGCACCGGCTGCGGTGTTGATGACCGTGGGCCACAGCGCGGTGATGAAGATGACGAAGACCGCGGCGTGCGGCGCGTTCTTCAACGCGACGAGACCGATCGGGAACCATGCGAGCGGTGAAACCGGCCGGAGGAGTTGTACGACCGGGTTGGCGGCTTGCCACATCCGTCGGCTGCTGCCGATCATCAGTCCGAGGGGAATACCGACGACCGCCGCCATCCCGAAACCGCTGAACACCCGCTGGAGCGAGATCAGCAATTGCAGGCCGACGCCTTTGTCATTCGGACCGCTGTCGTGAAACGGGCTCGACAGCAGCGTCCGCAACGCGGCGAAACCCTCCAGGGGAGTGGGCAGGTCAGGAGCCTGCGTGGCGATGAGCGCCCAGACGCCGACGAACACGCCGCCGCCCAACGCCGGCCAGGCGATGGAGGCGGCCATGGCCCGCAGTCGGGCGAGGGCGCGATCAGACCGCGGCCGTGACGACGCGATGGCTCGAGGGAGGTCCTGCGAAATCACACTCATGCGGCGCGCTTCACTTCCTCTTGGGGGTTCTTCGGGTCGAACGTCGCGCCGTCGAGCTTCAGGACGAATGGCTTCATGTCGTCATCGGGCACCGTGAGCTTCTCGGCGTCGGCCACCTGCGCGTAGAGATCGCTCATGATGATCGAGTCGACGATGTGATTGGCGTTGGGTGCGGTCTTCAGCAGGCCGAGGCGCTGGTATTGGGCGAGGAACCATTGGGCGTGACCGCGCCGGGGGAAGTTCACCTTGCCGTCGTTGAAGAACTGCATGTAGTCGTCGGTGAAGGTCCGGGTTCCGATACCCGCACCGATGTCGTACTTACCGAGCAGCCGACCTTCGATCGCGGCGGGCGCCGCATTGACGTATCCGGGCACGCCGATCACGGTCGCCGCCTTGGCGCGGTTGGCCAAATTGTCGAGCCACTTGCCGGCCTTGAGGATGGCGCCCATGACGTCCTTGAGCACGTCGGTCTGGGCCGCGAACTTCTCGCCCACGACGAGCGCCTTCTCTGGGTGGTGCTTCCAGATGTCCTGGGTGGCGATGTGCGTGAAACCGATGCCGTCGTTGACGGCCACCGCCCCCCACGGCTCGCCGACGCAGTAGCCGTCCATGGTGCCCACCTTCATGTTGGCGACCATCTGCGGCGGCGGGATCGGGATGATCTTCACCTTCGACTCGTCCACACCGGTGGCCCGCAGCCAGTAGCGCAGCCACATGTCGTGCGTACCGCCGGGGAACGTCATGGCAAGGGTGGGCGACTTCTTCTCGAGCACCGCCTTGGCGTTGGCCAGGTCCGCGTAGCCGGCGCCGGCAAGCGACTTGCTGAGCGTGATCGCCTGGCCGTTGGTGTTGAGCACCATCGCGATCTTCAGCGCGGTGGATGGCACGCCGCCGCCGACGCCCGACGCCACTGCGAGGGGCAGTCCGAACAGTGCGTGGGCGCCGTCGATCTGACCGTTGAGGAGGTTGTCCCTCGTCACCGGCCAGGAGGCTTGTTTCTCGAGCGTGACCTCAAGGTTGCGCTCGGCGAAGTACCCGAGCTCGTGCGCCATGACGATCGATGCGCAGTCCGTCAGCGCGATGAAGCCGAGCTTCACCTTGCGCGGCGGACCGCCGGCCTTCGTCGTCGCTGTTGCCACCGAACCTTTGTCTTTGTCGCCCCCGCAGGCGGCGAGCACGCCGCCGGCTGCCACTGCCAGTGATGCCCCGCCAGCCAGGCGCAGGAAGTCGCGCCGCTTGATGTCCATGTGGCGCCACCGTACGGATCGCGTTCGACGGATCCATTTCGTGATGGTCAACCAACTATGACGGTCGGCTCACACCCACTTTGGGTCAGTGTGCGCGTTCACGATGTAGCCCCGACCGCGTACGGATCGCAGCGCATTGGCGCCCGCTCCGAGGCGTCGGCGCAAGCGGCCGATCGTCGCCTCAACGGCGTGGGCATCGGCCTGGTCCGACCACACGTCGTGCAGCAGGACGGTCTTGGAGACAACCGTGCCGACGCGTCGAATGAGTGCATCGAGGACGGCGCGCTCGCGCGGAGTCAATTCGATCACCGTGTCATCCACGGCCACGACGCCGCCTTGTACAACCACCGACGCCCCGTCGGCATGGAGCGCCGTGCGCCGGCGCTGGAGCGCGTCGTCGAGTTCGCGGACGAGCAGGCCGAGACGTCCGACCGACGGCGCGACCGGGCCGGCGATGCCGAGCTCCGTGGCTGCTTCGGCGCACGCCGGTCCGACACAGGCCGCCACCACACCGCGGCTGTTGAAGGCGGCGATGAGGCGGTCGCGATCACCGCGGCCTTCGGCGATCCTCACGAAGTTGTGCACGGCGGGGGCGCTGGTGAACGTGATCGCATCGATCTCGCCCTCACATGTCGCCCCGATCAGACGCTCGGTGGCGGCGGTGTCCTCAGGCACTCCGTATCGGTACACCGGGACGTCGATCACCCGTGCGCCCTTCTCTCGCAACAGGGTGGAGGCCGCCTCACTGAGCGCGCCGTAATGCTGAAACGCGATGCAGGTCGACGTCAGCGATCGCATGCTCAGATCCTCGACCAGCTCGTCGAGCCGTTCGGTCGGCGCGGTCACGTGCACGCTCAGTCCCGCGGACTTGAGCGCGCCGGCCGCCTTCGGGCCCCGGGCGAAGACCGTCGTCGCGCGCAATGTCTCGACGAGCGCGTCAGCGCAACCCCAACTCTGTGCCGCCTCGAGCCAGGCCCGGATGCCGATCCCGGTCGTCGCGATCAAGTACGTCGGCTTGGCGGCGAGAACCGCGTCGGTCGCGGCGCGAAGCGCGGCGTCCGATCCGAGGTATTCGGTGGTGATAGCGGGGCCGTGGATCACCGTCGCGCCGCGCCGCTGAAGCAGCTCAGCTTGTTCGTCGGCACGGCGGCCGGCTGTTATCCCGACCGTGAAGCCTTGAAGCGGGCTCAGGGTCACGTTCCCGAAAGTGTCGCAGTGGGGGATTTCTCGACAGTGACTCCGATGAGTCCGCGCCGTGAAACGAGGCTTACGTCATGCTGACGACGCCAGCGCGAGGTCTTCGGTTGCCGCCGAGTCGAGTTCGACTACCTGCGGTGACTCGGCTACGGCCGGCTCAGACAGCCAGCGACACAGCACGGCGGCGACGCCAGCCGCGATCGCGATGGCGAGAAACAGGATGCGGGTGTTGCCAGCGGGATGGCGTGCGTCGACGGTGAAGAACAAGATCGACGAGAACGTCACACCGCCGATGTTGCCGTAGGAGCCGGCCAGCCCCGCGATCTGACCCCCGACGCGGCGCTTGATCAATGGCACCATCGAGAACACCGCGCCATTGCCGGCTTGGATGAAAACCGACGCCAGCGCGACCAGGGCGATTCCCGCGGCGAGCGGCCAACGACTGGTCAACTGGCTCAGCGCGGCGAACGTGACTGCCGCGCCGGTGAGAAGGACCGTCAGCGTCGTTCGCCGGCTTCGTGCGAGATCGGAGACGATGCCGCCGCCGGGGCGGGTGACGAGATTCGTGAACGCGAACGCGCTGCCGGCAGCCCCGGCCGCCGCAATTTTGAGTCCGAACGTGGCGGCGAAGAATGTCGGCAGGAGTGAGATCACGGCGAGTTCGGCACCGAAGGTCACGAAATACGTCAGGCTCAGGATGACGACCGGCGCGAACGCATACCGATCGTCGGCCGCGTACTGGCCGGCCAGCGCCGGACGGTTCACGCGGATCGCTTGGGTGACCAGGTAAGCGAGGAACACGGCAAGAGCGATCCAAATCCCGCCGAGCGCGGTCGACGTGATGACGTGGACCTGCTCGATCCGGTACGCGACCAGACCGAGCGCGCCCACCAGCGGAAGCTGGAGGAGGACGAGCCCGATCACCGCCGATCGGCTGGTCACTTCCAACGCGCCTTGCCGGCGTGGTCGCTCATACCGTGCTCCGGCGGGTGTGTCGGTCACAGCAAACATGTAGAAGACGCCGTACAGCGCCGCGACCGCGCCGGACAACCCGACGCCCCAGCGCCACGCTCCGGGGCCGGCGGCGATCGACAGCGCGATCGGCGGCAGCGTCAGCGCCGCGGCGGCCGAGCCGAAGTTCCCCCACCCGCCGTAGATCCCCTCGGCGGTTCCGATCTCCTCGCGGTCGAACCACTCCGACACCATGCGAATCCCGACGACGAAGCCGGCGCCGACGATGCCGAGGGCCAACCGGGCGAACACCAGGACCGAGAAGGAGTGAGCGAGGGCGAAGATCGTGTTGGGAACGGCGGCGAAAATGAGTAAGCCGCCGTACAGACGGCGCGGCCCCAGGCGGTCCAGGAGCATCCCGACGAGTACACGGGCGGGAATCGTGAGGGCCAGATTGCAGAGCCCGATGGTCGCCAGTTGCGGCGGTGTAAGGCCGAGGTCCTTGCCAATCGCGACGGAGAACGGCGCGAAGTTGAACCACACGACGAAGGACAGCAGAAAGGCGAATGTCGTGAGGTGCAAAACGCGGTACTTGCCGCGAAACGATGCCAGTCCAGTCAGGCGGGAACGCAGCGCTCGCCGCTTCAGATGCGGTTGTGTGACGACCATCTGCACAATCAACCGCACGCTTCTTACACGAGCGTTGCCGCGCCTTGAACGCCGGTGAACGATCTCCGCACGCAGCAGAGCTGATGGTGTGCGTCGTCGGCAACACGTAGGAAACACGGTTGTCGTCGGGCATTCGCGTTAGAGAAACCGCTGTCACACGCGCGTGGTGTTCACTCGTCGGCATGGCATCCATCGCGCTCGCGTCCGCCATCAGTACCGCCGCCACAGTCGCTGCGGTACGGCTGGTCGCAACGTGGCGACGTTGCGTCGGTCGTCGCACGTGGAGCCCCGTCGACGCCACATGACGAGACAGCTCGTCGTCGCCGGCCACGGAATGGTCGGTCACAAACTCGTGGAGTCGTTGGTCGAGGGTGGTGCCTTGGCCGACTGGACCATTGTCGTATTCGGCGAGGAACCTCGACCGGCCTATGACCGTGTCGGCCTGAGTTCGTACTTCGGCGGCACCACGCCGGAGGAGCTTTCGGTCGTCACCCCCGGCTACTTCGACGTCGATGGACTCTCGCTCCGCGTCGGCGAGCGGGTGACGGCGATCGATCGCGTCGCGCACACCGTCACGTCGTCATCTGGTGAAACCCGTCGCTATGACGCCCTCGTGCTCGCGACCGGTTCATACCCGTTTGTGCCGCCGCTGCCCCGGACCGATGCGCCGGGCTGTTTCGTCTACCGCACGATCGAAGATCTGCTCGCCATCGAGACGTGGGCACAGGGCAAGCAGCGAGGCGTCGTCATCGGCGGCGGGCTGCTCGGGCTCGAAGCGGCGCACGCTCTCAAGCAGCTCGGTCTCGAAACGCACGTGGTGGAGTTCGCGCCGCGCCTCATGCCGGCGCAGATCGACGAGGGCGGCGGCGCCGTCCTGCGGGGCCGGATTGAAGAGTTGGGCGTGACCGTGCACCTCGGTATGCAGACCACGGAGATTGTGGTCGACGACCAGGGCGCGGCGACCGGGCTCCGGTTCGCCGAAGGCGACGATCTCGAGACCGACATCATCGTTTTCTCTGCCGGCATCCGACCGCGTGACGATCTGGCGCGCGACGCCGGCTTGGCGATTGGCGAGCGCGGCGGGGTGGTCATCGACGAGACGTGCCGGACGTCCGATCCCCGCATCTACGCGATCGGCGAGTGCGCGCTGACGGGTGGACGCATCTTCGGCCTTGTGGCGCCGGGCTACGACATGGCGCGGGTGGCCGCCGACCAGATTCTCGGCGGCGACGCCACGTTCGAGGGCGCCGACACGTCGACCAAACTCAAGTTGATGGGCGTCGACGTCGCCAGCTTCGGCGACTCGTTCGGCGCAACCGAAGGCGCGCAGTCCGTCACCTACGCCGACCCGATCTCGCAGGTGTACAAGCGTCTCGTGGTGGATGCCTCCGGGGTCCGGGTTCTCGGCGGCATCCTCGTGGGCGACGCGTCGATGTACGGGACCTTGGCCCAGATGGCGCGCGGCGACATGCCGACACCGGACAACCCCGCCGAGTTGATCTTCCCGGAACGATCGGGCGGCGTGACGCTGGGCGTCGGGTCGCTCTCCGCGACTGCGACCGTGTGCTCCTGCAACAACGTCAGCAAGGGTGCGATCTGCAGCGTCATCGCCGAGACCGACGGCTGCGACGTTGCCGCGATCAAGGCGGCGACGAAGGCGGGAACCGGCTGCGGCGGCTGCGTCCCGCTCGTGACCGAGATTCTCAAAGCCGAGCAGCGGGCCGCCGGGCTCGAGGTACGGACCGCGCTCTGCGAGCACTTCGACTACAGCCGCCAGGAACTGTTTGACATCGTTCGCGTGCACCAGCTCCACTCGTTCTCCGAGCTGTTGGCGAGCCACGGTCGCGGCCGTGGGTGCGAGATCTGTAAGCCGGCCGTGGCGTCGATGCTCGCCTCGTTGAGCAGCGGCTACATCCTGGCGGGAGAGCAGGCCGGCCTCCAGGACACGAACGACCACTTCCTCGCCAACCTGCAGAAGGACGGCACGTACTCGGTGGTGCCACGCGTCCCAGGTGGCGAGCTGACGCCCGATCAGCTGATCAGCATCGGCCGCGTCGCCAAGGACTTCGGGTTGTACACGAAGATCAC
>DASRJI010000094.1:0-4707 GCA_035649535.1 Acidimicrobiales bacterium
CCATGCGTGTTCGAGGCTAGTGGCTTGACGCCTGTGCGCTGATCGGGCGTAGACTGGCGCCACCATGTTCGATTTTTCCGCCGAGGTAATTATTCGTTAGGCGCACCCCCTCGCCGCGGGTGCGCGTCCGACCGTCCACACTGGTGGGCGGTCGTTTTGTTTCCCAGGAGCAATGTTGACGCACAAGGTCGGTGTGATCGCCGGAGACGGCATCGGGCCCGAGATCGTGGCCGAAGCGCTCAAGGTGGTGCGCGCCACTGGTGTCGACTTCGACGTGCGTGCGTTCGACTTCGGCGCCGACCGTTACGTGCGTGATCAGCATGTACTCGACGACGCCGACCTCGCTGCGGTGCGCGATTGCGACGCCATCCTGAAGGGGCCGCTCGGCCCGCCGATCGGCGACACCGCCGTCCCGCCGGGCACGATCGAGCGGGGGATCATCCTGCGGTTGCGGTTCGCGCTCGATCTGTACGTGAACTTGCGGCCCTTCGCCAACGGCGCCCTCGACTTCGTGGTGGTGCGGGAGAACACCGAAGGCGGTTACGCGGGGGAGGGCGGCTTCCTCTACAAGGGCACGCCCCGTGAAGTTGCGACCCAAGGGTCCGTCAACACCCGGTCCGGCGTCGAGCGGTGTGTCCGGTACGCGTTCGAGCTGGCCCAATCGCGGCCGCGACGCCATCTGACGCTGGTGCACAAGACGAATGTCTTGACGTTCGCCGGCGACCTTTGGGAGCGGACGTTCAAGGACGTGGCCGGCGAGTTTCCTGACGTCGCCACCGCGTACAACCACGTTGATGCGAGCTGCATCTATCTCGTCGAGGATCCCGGACGTTACGACGTGATCGTCACCGACAACCTCTTCGGCGACATCCTCACCGACCTGGCGGGCGCGGTAACCGGCGGGGTCGGGTTCGCGGCGTCGGCCAACCTCAACCCCGCCCGCACGGGACCTTCGCTGTTCGAGCCCGTGCACGGGTCGGCCCACGACATCGTCGGGACCAACACGGCCAATCCGGTCTCGGCCATCAAGTCGGCGGCGATGATGCTCGACTTCCTCGGCGAGAGCGACGCGGCGGCACGCATCGTCAAGGCAATCGGTGACCCAGCCAAGTTGTCAGGCAACACAGCAGACCTCGGTACGCAGATCTCAGAAAGGGTGTGAACGGATGCCGATCGAAGCGGTCGACAAGATCTGGATGGACGGCGAGTTGGTGCCGTGGGACGAGGCGCGCGTCCACATACTCACGCACACGCTGCACTACGGCAGCGGTGTCTTCGAGGGCATCCGCGCCTACGGCACGTCGCAGGGGCCCGCGGTATTCCGGCTGACCGATCACATCCGGCGCTTGTTCGACAGCGCCAAGATCCTGATGATCGACGTGCCGTTCTCGCCGCAACAGCTCATCGATGCGACGAAAGAGACCGTGCGGGTCAACGGCCTCGACGCCTGCTACATCCGACCGATCGTGTACCTCGGGTACGGCGAGATGGGTCTGAACCCACTGCCGTGCACGGTCAATGTCTCCATCGCGGTGTGGCCATGGGGGACGTACCTCGGCGAGGAGGGCGTGCAGAAGGGCGTCCGCATGAAGATCAGCTCGTGGCAGCGTCACGATCCCAACGCCATGCCGCCGGCGTGCAAGGCCACCGGCATGTACATCAACTCGTCGCTGGCCAAGGTCGAGGCGATCAAGGCCGGCTACGACGAGGCGATCCTGCTGTCACCGCAGGGCTTCGTGTCGGAGTGCACCGGTGAGAATCTGTTCATCGTCAAGGGCGGGCGCATCATCACGCCGCCGGTGAGCGCCGGCGCGCTCGAGGGGATCACCCAGAACTCGATCGCGACGATCGCGCGAGATCTCGGGTTCGAGTACGAGGTGGGCAACATCCTCCGCAGCGACCTGTACACCTGCGACGAGGCGTTCGTCACCGGCACCGCCGCCGAGGTCGTGCCGATCCGCTCGATCGACGACCGCGAGGTCGGCGCCGGCGAGCCGGGGCCGATGACCAGGAAGATCCAAGAGACCTACTTCGCGACCGTCCGCGGCGAGGTCGATCGTTATAAGGACTGGTTGGAACATGTCAACGCCTGACGAGGTAGAGGTATACGACACGACGCTGCGCGACGGCGCGCAGCTCGAAGGCATCTCGCTGACGGTCGACGACAAGCTCCGGATTGCCGAGCAACTCGATTGGCTCGGCGTCCACTTCATCGAGGGCGGCTGGCCCGGCGCCAACCCCAAGGACGACGAGTTCTTCCAGCGGGCCGCCACGGAGTTGAAGCTCGAGACGAGCACGCTCGTCGCGTTCGGCTCGACTCGTCGCAAGCTCGGCAAGGTCGACTCCGACGACACGTTGCGGCATCTCATCGAGGCCAACACCAGCACCGTCTGCATTGTCGGCAAGTGCTGGGACTACCACGTCGAACAGGCGCTGGAGACAACACTCGACGAAGGCGTCGCCATGGTCGCCGATTCGATCGAGTTCCTCCACGGCAGCGGTCGCGCCGTGCTCTTTGATGCTGAGCACTTCTTCGACGGCTACAAGCGCAACCCCGAGTTCTCGCTGCGAGTACTCGAGGCGGCGACGGAGAAGGGCGCAACCACACTCGTGTTGTGCGACACCAACGGTGGCGCGCTGCCGCACGAGGTCGAGGTCGCGGTCAGCGAGGTCGTCGCCCATTTCCGGGATGACGTGAAGATCGGCGTCCACCTCCACGACGACGCGGGCTGCGGCGTGGCCAACGCATTGGCCGGGGTCCGGGGCGGTGCCGTGCAGGTCCAGGGGACGATCAACGGGTACGGCGAGCGGACCGGCAACTGCAACCTGACGTCGATCATCCCCAACCTCACGCTGAAGATGGGCGTGCGCACGATCCCGCCCGATCGGCTGGAGCGACTCACGCCGGTCTCGCACCACATCGCCGAGCTGGTCAACATGCCGCTCAACCCGCAGCAGCCTTACGTCGGATCGTCGGCGTTCGCGCACAAGGCGGGTCTGCACGTCAGCGCGATCGTGCGGCGGCCCGACGCATACGAACACGTCACGCCCGACGCCGTCGGCAACGGCACCCGTTTCGTAGTCTCCGAGCTGGCGGGCAAGTCGACGTTGCAGCTCAAGGCCAAGGAGATCGGCATCGAGCTCGACGGACCCACGCTCAACGAGGTCATCGACACCCTCAAGAAGCTCGAGCACGAGGGCTACCACTTCGAAGCGGCCGACGGCTCGCTCGAACTGTTGATGCGGCGGGCCGGCGGCTGGGAACAGGACTACTTCCGCGTCGAGTCCTTCCGCGTGATCACCGACGAGTCCGAAGGCCGCGAGTTCACCACTGAGGCCACGATCAAGGTCCACGTCGACGGCGAACGGGTGGTGCGAACCGCCGAGGGCAATGGTCCCGTGAACGCGCTCGACAAGGCGCTGCGCGCCGCGATCGGTGCGTCGTATCCCGCGCTCGAGCACCTGCACCTCACGGACTACAAGGTGCGGGTCCTCGACACCGACAAGGGCACCGGCGCGGTCACCCGCGTCCTTCTCGACTCGACGAACGGCGAGCGCACCTGGTCGACGATCGGCGTCTCCGAGAACATCATCGAGGCGTCATGGCAAGCGCTCCAGGACTCCATCGTCTACGGCCTGTTGCATTCCTAGATGCCAGCCGGCGGGTAGCGTCGCCGGGGTATGACCCAGCCTGAGTACGTCCCGATCATCGCCGGTGACCGCGTTCGCGGCGCCGAGCGGCTGCCCGTCCCGACGGGATGGGCCGCGGATCGTCCGGCGGAGACGGCGCGGGCGATGATGCCGCGCGGGCCTCGGCTCGGTTCGGTGGGGCCCGACCAGGGCTACGCGATGCTCCTTGCTCGCCGTTTCCACGACCGGATCGAGCTCACGTCGCACGAGCACCGCGAGGATGCGGTCGCCGGCTGCGTGCCGGTCGCGACGAAGCGGGCGGCGCGCCTCGGCCGGGCGCCGGTCATCTACGACCTCGAACACGCCTTCACACTGTGGGGCTTCCTCGGCGGCGCGCCCCAGGAGTTGATCGACCTGCGGGCCGCCGCGTTCCAAGGCGCGGCGCACGACTACTGGATCCAGCGGGCGATCGTCGACCAGGTGCCCGACGAGACGCTGGCGCTGTCGCCCGCGGTTGTGCGCGAGCGCCTGCCCGTCTGGCGCACCTTGTTCTCCGCGTAGCCGAACCATGGCGGTGGCCGAGGTCGAGTACGCCTCCGCCGCCGGTCGCTGGGTGCTCCTCGCCACGGTTCTCGGCTCCGCGATGGCGTCGCTCGACGCCACCGTTGTCAACGTTGCCCTTCCTGTAATCGGCGACGACCTGCACGCCGGCGTGGCCGGCTTGCAGTGGATCATCACCGGCTACATGTTGACCCTCGCCGCGCTGCTGCTCACCGGCGGCTCGCTCGGCGACCACCTCGGCCGGCGCAAGGTATTCGTCGCCGGCGTCGCTTGGTTCGGCGTCTCGTCGGTGCTCTGCGCGCTGGCGCCCAACCTCGGCACGCTGCTCGTCGCCCGGGCGTTGCAAGGCGTCGGCGGCGCGCTGCTCACGCCCGGCAGCTTGGCGATCATCCAGGCCAGCTTCCGGCCCGACGACCGTGGCCGGGCGATCGGCGCGTGGTCGGGCATGGGCGGCCTGGCGACGGCGATCGGACCGTTCCTCGGCGGGTGGCTCATCGCCGCCGCGTCGTGGCGATG
>DASRJI010000095.1:0-4105 GCA_035649535.1 Acidimicrobiales bacterium
TGGGCTTGTGCTTGCCGTTGCCTGCGCGGTCACCGTGGCAAGTGGCCACCTCGTCCTCGGCGTCATCCTCCTCACCGCGTCGGCGCTCCCCGACCTCCTGGACGGCGCGGTGGCCCGCGCTCGAGGCGGCGGCTCAGTGCGGGGCGCGTTCTTCGACTCGGTCACCGACCGCGTCACCGACACGCTCGTGCTCGGCGGCATCGCGTGGTATCTCGCGTCGTCGAACGGCGCTCACGCGGCGATGTTGCCGTTCGCAGTCCTCGGTGTGTCCACACTGATCTCCTACGAGCGGGCCAAGGCCGAAGCCCTGGGCTTCACCGCCAAAGGCGGGCTGATGGAGCGGGCCGAGCGCATCATCGCGCTGGGCGTCGGTCTCGCCTTCTCCGTGGTGCTCGTCCCTGTCCTCTGGATCATGCTGGCCCTCACGTCGATCACCGCGGTGCAGCGCTTCATCACCGTGTGGCGACAAGCCAGCGCCCCTCGTCCGGTCCGCGTGCCCTGGACGACGGTCAACCGGTGGCGGACGTGGCGCAGTCGGATGGGTGACGCGCCCGGGCAAGAGCCGGCCGGCATCCACCACGACCGTGAGCGCTGGCGTGAGCGCCGGTCGCGGCGCGCCGGCACCCGTCCCTGAGAGCCACCCTCTCCTACCGCGCCGCGGCGGCCATCAGCCGCTACGTCCCCGCACCGCTCGCGCGGCTTACCGCTGAGTCGGCCGGGGCTCTCATGGCCCAGACGATGCGCGATCGGCGCACCATGGTCGAACGGCATCAGCAACGCGTGCACGGCGCGCCGATGTCGCGATGGCAGCTCGAACGCCAGGTGCGACGGACCTTTGCTTCATACGCGCGGTATTGGGCTGAGAGCCTCCGGCTGCCGTCGGTCCCGGCCGCGGAGCTCGACCGCTTGATGTCCTACGAAGGGCTCGATCATCTCGACGACGCCCTCGCCGCCGGCCACGGCGCGATCTTCGTCACCCCGCACCTCGGTGGTTGGGATCCCGGCGGCGCGTGGTTCACCCGCCGCGGCTATGCGCTGACTGCGGTCGTCGAACCGCTGGAGCCGCCCGAGGTGTTCGAGTGGTTCGCGGAGTTCCGTCGGTCGATCGGCATGGAGATCGTGCCCCTCGGGCCTAAAGCCGGTACCGCGATTATCACCGCCTTGAAGGCCAATCGTCCCGTCGCGCTGGTGTGCGATCGCGACCTTCAAGGCAACGGTGTCGAGGTCGAGTTCTTCGGCGAGCGCACCACGCTCCCGAGCGGACCGGCCACCCTTGCGTTCCGTACCGGCGCCCCACTCCTCCCCGTCGCTGTCTATTTCCGCGACCCCGAGGGCTATCACGGCGTTGTGCGACCACCGTTGGCCGTTGAACGCCAGGGTTCGCTGCGCGAGGACGTCACGCGGGTCACCCAGGCGATCGCGCTCGAGCTGGAGGCGTTCATTCGCCGTGCCCCCGAGCAGTGGCACCTTCTCCAGCCCAACTGGCCCAGCGACCGCCCCTCGGCGGCGCGGGTACCGTGAACGGGTGCGCGTCGGTCTCGTCTGCCCGTACAGCCTGACGATCCCCGGCGGTGTCCAGGGCCAAGTGATGGGGCTGGCGCGCGAGCTGCGCATGCTCGGTCACGACGTACGGGTGCTCGCACCGTGCGACGGCGCGCCGCCTGACAGCGGCGTCACGCCACTAGGGAGATCCGTGCCCTTTGCCACCAACGGTTCGGTGGCGCCCCTGGCGCCTGACGTCTCGTGTGCGCTGCGGACCATCCGCGCCCTGCGCGACGAACAGTTCGACGTGCTCCACCTGCACGAGCCGCTGTGTCCCGGGCCGACGACCACCGCGCTCCTGCTTCGCGGCGCGCCCGTGGTTGCCACGTTCCACCGCTCGGGGCCGAGCGGCGCGTACGCCGCGCTGCGCCCGCTCGTCCAATGGGGCGCCCGCCGGATCGACATCCGCTGCGCGGTGTCCGAAGAGGCGATGCTCACTGCGCGCGAGGCCCTCGGCGGCGAGTACGACCTGCTGTTCAACGGGATCGAAGTCGAGCGGTTTGCTAAGGCGACGCCGGTATTGACCGACGGGCCGACGATCGTCTTCGTCGGCCGCCACGAGGAGCGCAAGGGGCTCGCCGTACTCCTCGAGGCGATGCAACATCTCCCCAGCGACGTCCGCCTGTGGGTCGCTGGGGAGGGGCCGCAAACCAGCGGCCTGCGCGATCGCTTCGGCCACGACCGCCGTATCGAGTGGCTCGGGCAGATCGACGACGACGACAAGGCGGCCCGACTCGCCGGGGCTGACGTGTTCTGCGCGCCATCTCTTCACGGGGAGTCGTTCGGTGTGGTGTTGCTCGAGGCGATGGCAGCGCGGACGGCGATCGTCGCGTCCGACATCGACGGCTACCGCCGGGTTACGCGCGACGGCGCCGACGCGGTGCTGGTCCCGCCCGACGACCCCGTCGCACTAGCGGCCGGCCTCGCCCGTGTGCTGGACGACGGGACCGAGGCGCAGCGGCTGGTGGCCTCCGGCGAGTGCCGGGCCACCGAGTTCTCGATGGCCGGCCTGGCCGAGGCCTACGAGGACCGTTACGAGCGGGCCGCGTCTGGGTGATCCCAGATCGTGACCCTCGACTCGCCCAACTGGATCGAGGCGACGCGTGCCGCCCTGGAGTCGGCGCGCGAAGAGGTGGCGCGGCGATTAGTGGGCGCAGGTTTGCCACTCACCCTGTCGCGGCGGCGGATGGTGGCTGTTCCGAACGGCCCCTCCGAGTGGCTTGACATCGCGGTCAGCGGTCTACACGACTACGGCGCGCATGTCGCCATTCGGGACACTTCGCTCGACCACCGCATGTTCGGGCTGCGTCGCCAACTCGAGCCGCTCGCGGTTCTCCTGAACGACCATACCGTTCTAGGTGAACAACAGCGCTCCGGGATGTTTCCTGGACTGACCGGGGTAGACGGAGTCCTGCAGCGATGCGTGTACCCGCTGGCGCTGGACTACTTGTTTCGGCTCGCCGACCTCGGCGTGCGTGATGATCAGCTGCTTGTGGAGCTGGGCCTTGATGTCGCGCACGTCGCATCGGACCCACCGGTCACGCGCGCGCACCAGATCGCTCTAGAAGGCGTCGTTCCGACGGTGCCAATGACGTGCGGGGCCGCGACGATTGGGCCGCCGAGGGCCGCCGATCTTGGTGCCTACTTGGAGTGGCAACTCTCTGCGCCCGACATGCCACGCGATCTCGAGCTCGCGCCGTTCATACCGATCAACGTGTTCGGCCCGACAGCTGTGTTGGAGGTTGTGTCCACCTATCAGCGAGGAGGTGATCCAACACCCGCAAGCACAATCGAACCAATATTGCTTGCACTCCTCCTCAGCGGATTTCGGCTCGGCAGTCTCGGCTTTGTCGCGAGCTTTGATCGCCCGAGATGGATGTCCACGGGCTATACCCAATCGCCGGTACCGGTGCGCCATACGGGCGGTCTTCTGGGGCGCCCTCTGTCTAACGAGGACTTCACCGACGTCATCGCGTTGGCCGATGCGATGCCGGCGTTCGACGTCGAGGCCTCGGCGAGATCCGTCGCGTTGCGGCGCTCCTTTGTCGGACTCGGCGACGGCACCGAAGCCGGATTTCTCGACCTCGCGATCGCCTTGGAGGCCGCGTTGCTCGGCGGCGCGTCGACGGAGTTGCGGTACCGATTCTCCTTGTATGGCGCGCTCTTCTTGAGAGCCGAGTTAAACCCCGCGATGGTCTTTACGAAACTTCAGAGCATTTACGATGCGCGCTCAAGTCTTGTGCATGGCACGGCGCTACAGAGGCCCCTAGCCGAAGTCGCAAGCGACGCTGCTGACCTCGCCCGCGCAGTCCTCCGGCGCAGTCTCTTGTACGAGTGGCCGAGTGCTAGCGCACTGAACCAGACGGCGCTGGGCGGTGTAAGTCCGGGCACTCCTTCGCTCAGTTGACTCGTTCGGTCGAGCAATCACACCGTTGTAACTCGACACACCCCCTTGGTACAATCGTGACAACGCTTCCCCCGAAGTAGCTGTCTCGTTGAAAGGTCCGCCGTCGTGCGGCTTGCCGAGATCAAGGGAGCAATCCAGTCCTACGCATCGTCGTTC
>DASRJI010000096.1:0-14964 GCA_035649535.1 Acidimicrobiales bacterium
CGTCGACACTGCGCGCCCCGCCGCCTGCCATAATTACTTAGGTTACCGAACTATTCGTTAGTCGCACAAAATTCCTATGGCATCCTTTCCTCGTGGGCGCGAGACGCTGGATGGCGGCTCTGCTCGCGGCGTCAACTGCGCTTCTGGGGATCGCAGTCGCACATGCTGCGCCTCCCGACGATGCGATCGCCCGAGCAGGCAAGTACCTCGTGGCGCGCCAGACCGCCGACGGCGGGTGGATGTCGCAACCGGTCGAGCAGGTTGCCGAGGGCGCGTTGGGTCTCGTGAGCGCATCGATCACCGACGCGCCGCTCACCAAGGCGCTCAACTACATCGCCGAGCACGGACCGGCCGACGCGACCCGGGCGTCGCAGACCGCCCGAGTCATCCTGGCCGTGGTGGCCGCCGGCAAGAACCCGCGGGACTTCGGCAAGGTCGACTACGTCGGCCGGCTGCGGACGTATTACAACCCGACCAACGGCAACTACGACCCTTCGACGGATCCGAACTCGCTGTCGATCCTCGCCCTGGCCGCGGCCAAGGACCCGATTCCCGGGCATGCCATCGGCTCCCTTCAGGATCGTCAATGCAGCGATGGCGGTTTCCCCCGAGCTGCGTGCCTCCTCGGGTCCGACGTCACCTCGACGTCGCTCGTCCTCGAGGCGCTGACCGCGGCCGGCGTCGGTCCGTCGGACCCGGTGTACGGAAAAGCGCGCGGGTATCTGGCCACCGCCCAGAACGCGGACGGCGGGTTCGGACCGGGCGCCGGGCAGGCCACCGAGGCGGTACCCACGGCCACCGGCCTGAGCGCGATCGCTGTGATGGGCGAGTCACCCGAGTCGCTGCCGTGGCGAAAGTCGCCGAACGCCGACCCGGTCCTCGCCCTCCTCGCCCTGCAGGACACGACCACTGGCGGCTTCCGCCCCGACGCATCGACGACGGCACCCGACGACCTGACGACGGCGCGCGCCCTGCCGGGGCTGGCGGGCCGCGCCCTTCCGCTGCGGCCGTCGCCGCCCAAGCCAGCGACGACCACGACGCAGGGCGCGGTCGCCACGTCGACGACACTTGGTCAACCGATACGCGGTGCAACCGTGCCGCGCAGTCGCACGACGCGAACCACGAAGCCCGCGGTGGAGGAGACGACGACCACGCAACCCGACGTAACGCTGGCCGCTCCAGCCAACCGCGGCGACAGCGGGCGCTCGCTCATCGGGCTGCTGCCCTTTGTCGCGACGCTGTTCGGCGCGGGGGCGGTGGGTGTCGTGCTTCGCCGTCGGGCGCGCACCTGACCACGCGGTGACGACGGGCCGGCTCCACGCGGCCGCGTGGGCGGTGTGGGCGGTCGCGGCGGCTGTCAGCGTCGAGCTGGCGCCCAACCCCGTGTACGTCGCGCTTGTGATCGCGGTCGTCGGGTTGGTCGTGTCGGCTCATCGCCTCGACTCGGCGTGGGCGCGCGCCTTTCCCATCCTCATCGGCGTCGGGGTTGCGTTCGGCGTGCTGCGCGTCGTCCTCACCGCGGCGACGACCCACGGTGGCGACCCCGTCCTCTTCACGCTGCCGGCGGCAACCCTGCCGCGACTCCTCGGCGGGTTCTCCGTCGGTGGCGCCGTGTCGCTGCCCGTCGTGCTGCAAGCGGCCAGTGAGTCATTCGCCATCGTCGGCCTCATGGCCGCCTTCGGCGCGTTCAATGCCGTCGTGTCACATCACGAGTTGGTGCAGGTTGTCCCCCGCGCGTTCTACGAGGTGGGGCTGATCGTCACCGTCGCCGTGGCCTTCGTCCCGTCGACCATCGCCGCGGTGCAACGAGTGAACGAGGCGGACAGAGCTCGGCTCGGGGGTCGACGGGCGCCGCGCCGCGGCCGTCTTGTCCGCCGTGCGGTTCCGCTCATCGAAAGCGGCGCCGAGCAGGCGATCGCGTTGGCCGAGTCGATGGACTCGCGTGGCTTCGCTCGCGCCGAGGCGACCGCGGGCGACCGGGCCGCTGCCACCGGCGCGCTGGTTGCGCTGCTCGCCTTGGCCGCGGCGTTCGTCGCGCTAGTGGCGCGAGCGACCGCCGTGGCCGCGGTGATGGCGATCGTTGGTGCCGCTGCGTTGCTCGTTGCCGTGTTCGTTGCGTCGCAGGCGTCCGGTCGTCCGCGATATCGGCCGCGGCCGATCACCCGCCGCGACCGCACGGTCGCCCTCGTCGCCCTCGGCGCGCCGATGCTGCTTGGGGTGCGGGCGTTCCTTGGCGATCGCACGCTGACGTGGTCGACGTCGCCGCTGCACCTCCCGTCGGTGTCGTGGTTGGCCGTTCTCGCAGTTGCCCTGTTGGCGGTGCCGGTGGTCGTTCGCGATGACTGAGGCAGTCTCGTATCGCGACGTGCAGTTCGCGTACCCCAGGGAGGAACGTCTCCTCGACGGTGTTCGGCTCGACGTGCACGCCGGCGAGGTGCTGCTCTTCATGGGCCGGTCGGGGTCGGGCAAGAGCACCGTTTTGCGGTGCGTCAACGGCCTGGTCCCGCACTCGACCGGCGGCAGCTTCGGGGGTGACGTCGTGGTTGGTGGCCGGTCGACACGGTCGTACCCGCCGCGCAAGATGGCCGACGTCGTCGGGTTCGTGCATCAGGACCCTGAGGCGCAGTTCGTCGTCGATCAGGTCGAAGCCGACGTGGCCTTCGCGCTCGAGAACCTCGGCATGTCGCCGCCGGCGATGCGCCGCCGCGTAGAGGAGGTCCTCGACGCCCTCGGCATCGCCCACCTTCGCGACCGTTCGCCGGCGAGCCTGTCCGGCGGGGAACGCCAACGGGCCGCCATCGCCGGCGCGTTGGCCGCCGGTCCGAGCGTGCTGGTGCTCGACGAGCCCACGTCGCAGCTCGATCCCCAGGGTGCCGACGACGTGCTTGCGGCCATCGGCCGCCTCAACGCCGACCTCGGCACGACGGTGTTGCTGGCCGAGCACCGGCTCGAACGGGCGGCGCCGCTTGCCGATCGCGCCGTCGTGGTCGACGCGGGTGCCGTGAGCGCGCCCGTCCCGACCGCCGAGGCCATCGCCGGCTATGAGGGCGCGCCGAGCGTCACGCGACTGGGCCGGTTGCTCGGGTGGCATCCAGCGCCCCTCACCGTTCGCGAGGCGCAGCGGTTCGGCGCACCGACCGGCCTGGAGCGGCCGCCGCCGGCCACGTCCCCCGCGCCGGGTGCGCCGCTGGTGGCCGTGCGCGGCGCCAGTGTCGAGCTCGGGCGTCATCGCGCCCTGCGCGCCGTCGACGTCTCGGTGGCCGAGGGCGAGGTCATCGCCGTGTTCGGCCGCAACGGTGCCGGCAAGACGACGTTGCTCCGCGCCGTGGCCGGCTTGGTCTCACTCGCGGCAGGCGTCGTCACGATCGCGGAGGGTCGACGCGCCGCCTATGTGCCGCAGGATCCGAACACGTTGCTCCTCGGCCCGACGGTGCGCGACGACGTGGAGACGACATGCCGCTTGCTCGGCCAACCGGCGGCCGAGGCGGCTGATCGGTGGCTGGCGATGGTGGGTCTGACCGGCATGGCGAGCCGTCACCCGCGCGACCTGTCAGCCGGCGAGCGTCAGCGCGTGGCGATCGCCGCCGTCGGCGTCGGTGAACCCGACGTGCTGCTGCTCGACGAGCCGACCCGGGGAATGGACGCGCCCTCGAAAGCCGCGTTGGAGGTATTGATTCGGGGCATGGCCGGTGCCGGCCGATCGGTCATGTTGGCAACCCACGACGTCGAGCTGGCGGCGCGGGTCGCCACGCGCGTCGTCGTGCTCGGTGACGGCGAGGTGGTGGCCGACGGCCCGGCGCGCGACGTGTTGGCCGGGTCGTTGTTCGCGCCGCAGGTGTTACGCGTGCTGCCACCGTTCCTCACCGTTGAGGAAGTCGCGGAGGCGATCGGCCGTGCGTGAACGGGCGATCTACGTCGCCATGGTGGTGGTGGGCGCCGGCGCATTCCTGTACCCGTTCTGGCTTCCGGCGCGCGCGTTGCCCGAACGGGCCCACGGCACTGACGCCCCACTGCTCGCCGCGCTGATCGGGGCGATGGTCGTCGCCGCCATCGTTCTTGAACTGCGCCGTGGAGCGATCAACGGTGCGACCGTCGCCTTGCTCGGTGTGCTGTCGGCCATGGGCGGCCTGCTGCGGCTGCTCGACCTGCCCGGCGGCGGCAGCGGCATCTTCTTCCTCGTCGTTCTGGCCGGCGCGGCCTTCGGGCCTCGATTCGGGATGCTGCTCGGGCTGTGCGCCATGGCGACATCGGCGGTGATCACCGGCGGTGTCGGTCCGTGGCTGCCATTCCAGATGCTGACCCTCGGGTGGATGGGCGGCGGGGCCGGATGGCTCGGACGGCTCAGCGGCCGGTGGCCGTGGCGCGTGGAGGTCGGGGCTCTCGCCCTCTATGGGTGGGTGGCCGGGTTCGCCTTCGGCGCGGTCATGAACTTGTGGTTCTGGCCCTTCGCGATCGGGAGCGGACCGCTGTCGTGGGAGCCGGGTCTGGCGCTCACCACGACATTCCACCGGTATTACTCGTTCTACGTCGCCTCGTCGCTCGCGTGGGATGCCGCCGGCGCGCTGGCCAACGCCGTGCTGATCGTGATCACCGGCCGCGCCTTGCTCGTCGCCCTGCGCCGCTTCGCAGACCGCCTCGCTCCGGTCGTACAGTTGTTGGAACCGTCAATCCCTCAGGAGGCCCACGTCAATGGGTGATGTGCAGGTACGCGACAAGCTCTACATCGATGGTGCGTGGGTCTCGTCCACCGGCACCGACCACATCGAAGTCGTCAACTCCACCACCGAAGAGGTGATGGGCCGCATTCCGGAAGCGACACCCGAGGACGTCAACAAGGCCGTCGCCGCGGCCAAAGCCGCGTTCCCGGCGTGGGCGGCCACGTCGAAGGAGGAGCGGGGCAAGTACCTCCAGCGGATCACCGAAGGTCTCGGTGCGCGGATGCAGGAGATCGCCACGGTCATCTCGCAGGAGGTGGGCATGCCTATCAACCTGTCGAACATGATCCAGGCGGGCCTCCCGATGATGACGTTCAGCTCGATGGCCGACACCGTCGACAAGTTCGTGTTCGAGGAGCAGATCGGCAACAGCCTGATCGTGCGCGAGCCGGTGGGTGTTGTCGGCGCCATCACGCCGTGGAACTACCCGCTCCACCAGATCGCAGCCAAGGTCGCGCCGGCGCTGGCCGCCGGATGCACCATCGTGCTCAAGCCTTCGGAGGTGGCGCCGCTCAACGCGTTCATCCTGGCCGAGGTCATCCACGACGTCGGGCTGCCGGCGGGTGTGTTCAACCTGGTCACCGGCATCGGCCCCGTTGTCGGTGAGGCGATCGCCGGCCACCCCGACGTCGACATGGTCAGCTTCACTGGCTCCACTCGCGCGGGTAAGCGCGTCACCGAGCTGGCTGCGCAGACCGTCAAGAAGGTCGCCCTCGAGTTGGGCGGCAAGTCGGCCAACGTCATCCTCGAAGATGCCGACTTCGAGCAGGCCGTGTCCGACGGCGTCGGCAAGTGCTACCTGAACTCGGGCCAGACCTGCTCGGCGCTGACGCGCATGTTGGTGCCGCGTTCACGGCTGGCCGAGGTCGAGGAGATCGCGGCGCGTACGGCCGAGCAGTACACGCCGGGCGATCCGTTCGACGCCGCGTCCCGCATCGGGCCGCTCGTGAGCGCCGCCCAGCGCGAGCGGGTGCGCAACTACATCAACAAGGGCGTCGAGGAAGGCGCCAAGCTGATCGCCGGCGGTCCCGAAGCGCCCGAAGGTCTCGACAAGGGCTACTTCGTCCGGCCGACCGTGTTCTCCGAGGTCACGCCTGGGATGACGATCGAGCAGGAAGAGATCTTCGGACCCGTCCTGTCGATCATCCCCTACGACACCGAGGAAGAGGCCATCCGGATCGCCAACGACACGATCTACGGCTTGGCCGGTGGCGTGTGGTCCGGCGACCCCGAGAAGGCCAAGGCGGTGGCCCGTCAGCTCCGCACAGGCCAGGTCGAGGTCAACGGCGGCTCGTTCAACCCGGTGGCGCCGTTCGGCGGCTACAAGCAGTCGGGCAACGGCCGTGAATACGGCAAGTTCGGCCTGGAGGAGTTCCTCGAGGTAAAGGCCATGCAGCTGTAGCTCCACCCACATGCGCGTCTCGGGCGCGTTCAACTGCGACGAAATTTCGGGACTGACGCGCGACTTGCGATCGGTACCCTGCAAGCAACACGACTGCTGGGGAGGCAGACATGCGCGTTTCGCGTAGCGGGTTCGCTGTCGCGTTGGTAAGTGCCGGACTTCTCGTATCGATCTGTGCGGCGCCAACGTTCGCGGCGCCACAGGTCCCCAAGCTGCCGAACAACGTCAGCACCGCGGCGACTCACTGTTACGTACCCGAAGCCTCGTTGTCGGGCGGCGGCGGGTTTCTCGTCCAAGACGTGACCGGTTACGGCTACATCGTGTGCGACCACTACAACCAGGCCCTCGCGATCGCCGGCGTCCTCGAAGGCGAGCCGGCGGGAGGCGACATCCAGACCTCGCAGGGCGATATTCCGATGTCCTACGCAGACGGCGGCTTCGGCCAAAATGCGTGCGCGAACGCGTTCCTGTGCCTCATGACGACATCGACCGCGCGTGGGTACGGCACCCGAACGTGTTGGACGCTCACCAACCACGGCGTGGCGACGTCGCCGTACCGCGAGACGCCGTCGAAGTCGGGATTCAAGTGCTTCAACTTCTGACGACGCCCGTGGAGTAGTGCATTTGCTCCCACGTCGTTGGATGCCGGTCGCCATTGTGCTGACGGCCGCCGCGTCGGGTCTGTGTGCCTGCGCGAACGGATCTCGCATGCAGGGTAGAGCGGCTCAGTCGACCTCGTCTTCGACCGCAGTGGGCGCCACCGATGAGTCGTCAACTGCTCGCGTTGCCGCAACGACCGGCGCTGGCAGCGCGGTCGTCAACGAAACGCGCAGCCGCGGACTGGATACATCGAAGCGCACCGGCGTATGCGGATTTCCGACCGTCACATGTACTGATTGGAAGACCGCGGTCACGTGGTGGGGCCGAGCGTCTCTTGCTTACCGCCATCGGGATCCAGTCGGAATTGGATACGACGAAACCATGGCCGTGTCATCCGGGTCGAAGGCCGGCTTGACGGCCGACCCCAACGCACCGGACTCGCTGCTTATCGCCTTCTACTCGCGACCGGGATACTCGCCGTACGAACTGACGACCGGCGACGCGTTCTTCGAGCACGGCGGCATCGCGCTTCAGATGCGAGTCGGGCGCAAGGGCGCCGACAAGAATCTGCTGCCGGATCGGAACTTGAAGGACGACGGCCACACCCGTGAGTACGTCACCGTCCGCAACCGTCGAGCCGTGCTTGAGCACACCACCGACCCGCCGACGGGCGTCAACGGATTCACCCTGTGGTGGACGACGCCGATCCCGGGCGACGACAAACGGGCGGTGGTTGTTGAGGTCCTCACCAGTTCAGTAGCCGTGGACCGAGACGCGTTGTTCGCCTTCGTGGAGGGTCTCGCCGGCCCGTAGGCGCGCACCTCCCGCAGGTGCGTCCGTGTGACCGACGACACAGCGGCCGTCGAAAGGCGTACGCTGCCGCAACTAATACTCGCTGACGTTCATCAGCCCGCTGGGGGTAACGATGCGCAAGTCGACGTTACGGCTGTACCTACCGTTTCTGGCCTTGATCGCCGCGCAAGCGCTGCTGGTCGCGCTGCTGCCGTCGAACGCCGGGAAGACGGACCAGGTTGCGGCCACCGCTGGGCTGTCCAACGGCCAGGCCGCCGCGTCCGGTGACGCAGCGGCAGCGACCGACGGTGCAACCGGCGCCACCGACGCGGCGACCGGAGCGGACGGCGGCGCGGCCGGGGCCGTCAACAACGCGGCCGGCTCGACCAAGTCGACGGTCACCGCCGCGGCCAGCACCGCGCACTGCAAGGGCAACAAGCAATTCGCGATCCTTTCGAACGCCAACCCACCGTGCGTCCCGAAGTCGGGCGGCAAGAACGCCGGGGCGACGTACCAAGGCGTCACCGACAAGAAGATCAAGATCGTCTTTTTCTCGTCGGTGCCCAACGAGCAGGTCGACGCCATCCTGGGGACACAGGGACTGGCAGTGCCCTACGACGAGTCGGTCGCGTACGACAACCTGGCCCTCGACTTCGTCGAGAAGCACTACGAGTTGTACGGGCGCACGTTCGACCGCAACTTCTACATCGGCAACTGCCCAACCACGCCGCCCGACTACCAGACGTGCAACGCCGAAGCCAAGGCCGTCATCGAGAAGTACCACCCGTTCCTCATCATCTGGGGCACGCCGCTCTACGGCAGCGTCTTCGACATCTGGAGCAATTCCAAGGTCGTGAGCTTCGGCGGATGGCAGTTCGACGATTCCTTGTTCAACAACCGGCGGCCGTATCGCTACGACCCTTGGATGAACGGGACCGAGGTCGGCAAGCACCTGGCCGAGTACTACTGCAAGAAGATGGCAAAGGGGAACGCCGATCACTCCGGCGCGGTCATCCACGCGACGATCGGCGGACGCGGCAACGTGCCTCGCAAGCTCGGCATCATCACACCGGGCATCGAGGCCAACACGCTGGCGGCCAATCGTGTGATCGCGGCCGTGCGGGCTTGCGGCGGCAACGTCACTGGTACGCCGTACACCTATGAGTCGAATATCAACACCGCGCCGCAGCAGACGCAGGCGACGGTACAGAAGCTGATCGCCGACAAGGTCACGACGGTCGCGTGCATGTGCGACCCGATCGCCCCGGCCTTCCTCACCAAGGGCATGACGTCCAACACCTTCTTTCCTGAGTTCCTGCTCACCGGCACGCAGTTCCTCGACGCCGATTTGGTCGGCCGCCTCTACGACCAAGGGCAGATGAAGCACGCCTTTGGCATCAGCACGATCCCGCAGCAGGTGCCGCTCGACCAGGCTGACTCGGCGCGCGTCTGGCAAGACATGGGGAAGAGTGGCCACCCGTGCGAAAAGAACGGGTGCGGCATCAACTGGTCCTACGTGCAGATGCTCGGCACCGCGATCCAGATGGCGGGACCGAAGCTCGATCCACTCACGCTCGAGAAGGGCATGTTGACGATGCCCTCCGACGGCGGCTGGATCGTGGCCCACAAGCCTGACGTCGGTTTCTGGATGCTCGGCGCCAATGACTACACGTGGCTGTCGGACGTGCGCGAGGTGTACTGGAGCTCGACTGCCATCTCGCCGGTGGACAACAGCTCCGGCGCGTACGTCGGGGTCAATGGCGGCCAGCGCTACAAGCTCGGCCAGTGGGGCCCGGGGCTGAACCAGATCCCGGTCGAGCCGAACTAGCCGTCGTGACGCAACTGCAACGGGCCTGGCGCCACCGGGTGGCCGGCCCGATCATCAAGTTCGTCGTTGCCTACGTCCTGTTGGTCGAGGTCGCACTCCAGGCCGTGTTCGGGCGCATCGACGTTCCCGGCGTGGACATCAGCTGGCTCGAGGTCGGCCGCTATCCCGAGTCCATCCCTCGCGGGACCTTGCTGACCGGGGCGGTGATCGGTGCGCTGTACGGCCTCATCGCCATGGGGATCATCCTCGTGTACCGCGCCAATCGCATCATCAACTTCGCGCAGGCGCAGCTCGGGTCGGTGCCCGCGATCCTCGCGCTCATGCTCATCGCCAAGCGGGGCGTGCCGTACATCGTCGCCGTGCCGGTGATGTTGATCGGCGCGGTGCTCCTCGGTGGCGTGGTCGAGGTTGGCCTCGTGCGCCGCTTTGCCCAAGCGCCACGTCTCATCCTCACGGTCGTCACGATCGGCGTCGGCTTCGTCCTGCTCATCCTCGAGTTCTTCACCAAGAAATGGGTCGGCGGCACGCTCAAGGACGTCCTCAGCCTCTCGTTCCCCACGCCGTTCCAGCGACTGCACTTCCGCCTCGGTCCGGCGACGTTCACGGGCGACCACATCTTCGCAATCGTCGTCGTGGCGCTCCTCGTTGTGGCGCTGGGTGCGTTCTTCAAATACACCGATATCGGCATCGCCGTGCGAGCGTCGGCCGAGAACAGCGAGCGGGCGTCGCTGCTCGGCATTCCCGTTCGGCGCGTGTCGACGATCGTCTGGATCCTGGCCACGGTGCTGTCGGCCATCGGCGTGTTCCTGCGAGTACCGCTCGTGGGACTGCCGCTCCAAGGCTTCGTCGGACCGGGCGTGCTTCTCTTCGGGTTGGCCACCGCCGTCATCGCTCGGATGGAGAGTCTCCCGACCGCGTTCTTCGCCGGCTTGCTGATCGGTGTGATCGAGTCAGCGGCGGTCTTCGCGACGCGTCGGGCCGAGCTAGCCAGCGCCATCATGTTCGTGGTCATCGTCGCCGCGTTGCTGCTGCAGCGGAACCGGCTGTCCCGGGCGCTGGAAGGCGAGACGTCGTCGTGGCAGTCGGTGCGCGAGTTCCGTGGGATCCCGACCGAGCTGCGGCAGCTCCCCGAGGTCCTCTGGGGTCGGCTGGTCATCGGCGCGGTCGTGCTGGGAGTCACGGTTGCCGCGCCATGGATCTTCGGCTTCAAAACCGGCTCGGCCACATTGATGGTGATCTACGCCATCATCGGCATCTCGCTGGTGATCCTCACCGGTTGGGCGGGTCAGATCTCGCTCGGCCAGTTCGCCATCGCCGGCATCGGGTCGGGCGTGGCCGGCGGCTTGGCCGCCAACCACAACTGGGACTTCTTCGCCGCCGTGTTCGTTGGTGCGCTTGTCGGTGCGCTGGTCGCGGTGGTCGTGGGCCTTCCCGCCTTGCGGATACAGGGTCTCTTCCTCGCGGTGACGACGCTGGCCTTCGCGTTCGCGACTCAGAACTTCATCTTGCGGCGCGAATGGTTCGGCTGGATGCTCCCCAAGGAGAACCACTTCGTCGAGGCGCCCGTGCTCTGGGGCCGGATCGACCTCGGTACCGACAGCAAGATCTGGTGGTTCACGGTCACGTCGGCCGCCAAGTTCTATTTCGTGTCGCTGGCCTTCCTTCTGCTCGCCATCGCGATGGCACGCAGCCTGCGTCGTAATCGGTCGGGCCGCATCTTCATCGGCGTGCGTGACAACAACCGACTGATGCGCGCCTACGGCGTGAACCCGGCGTCGACGCGGCTGGCGGCGTTCGCGCTGTCCGGCTTCCTCGCCGGGATGGCCGGCGCGCTCATCGCGTACAAGGACACGGTCTTCACGCCGGGCGGCATCTCACCGGAGCAGTCGATCCAGATCTTCGTCATGGCGGTACTTGGCGGGGTGGGCTCGATCAGCGGCGCGCTGCTCGGCGCGGTCTACGTGATCGGTTTGCCGCTGTTGCCGGGGCTGCGCAACGTGCAGTTCATCGACTTCCTCACCAGCGGTCTCGGGCTGCTGCTCGTCCTGAATTTCCTGCCCGGCGGACTGGCGGAGGGCGTGTTCCGTCTCCGCGACATGGCGTTACGCAAGATCGCGGATCGCCACGGGATACTCGTTCCGAGCCTGGTCGCCGACACGCTGGTCGTCGAGACGGCGTCGACCGAGCACGTGGTGACAGAGGCGGCGGAGGATCGCGAGCTCGACGACCTCGAGACCCTCACGTGTCCGGAGTGCGGCGAGACGGTGGTGCTCGACCAGGCGCTGCTGCATCCGCACTTCAGTCGCCGCGACCGGGTGGAGGCGTCGTCGTGACGGCGCGCTTCCGTCAGTGGATGCACGACTCGACGGGCGGGTTGCCGTTCCTGCCGCTCGGGATCCTGTTCGCCGTCTTCTTCTTCGACGAGTGGGACACCCAGGCGTTCAACACGTTGGCGCCGAACATCAAGCACGCCTTCCATCTCACCGACAAGGCGTTCGGCATCATCGTGATCGTCAACTTGTCGATCGTCCTGCTCGGTGCGATACCGCTCGGGTTCTACGGCGACCGGCTGCCGCGCACCAAGCTCGTTGTGGTCGGCGGGCTCATCGCCGGCGTCTTCTCCGCCCTCACCGGCACCGCGGGCATCCTCGGCATCCTGGTGGTCTTCCGGCTGCTCAACGGGTTCGGCCGGCTCACGAACGACTCGATCCATCGATCGCTGCTCGCCGACTACTACCGGCCCGTCGATCGACCACAGGTGTTCTCGATCCACCAGAACGCGACGTACCTGGGCGCGATCGTCGGCGCCATCGTGGCCGGCTCGCTCGCGTCGATCTTCAGCTGGCGCGTGGCGTTTGGGTTTCTCATCGTCCCGATCGTCGCCATCGCGGTGGTCGCCGCGCTGACACTGCGCGAGCCGCTTCGAGGCGGCACTGACGACGAGGACAACGCAAGTGAGGCGGACGAGGACGAGCCGGTGCCGTTCGCCGAAGCCCGCCGCATCCTTCTCAGCGTCAGGACACTCCGTCGCCAGTACACGGCGTGGTTGTTCATCGGCGCCGGTCTCGTGCCACTCGCGTTCTACCTGCCCCTGTTCCTCGACCGGACGTTCCACGTCGCCGAGTTCGGTCGCGGCCTGGCCGGCGGGCTCAACGCCGCGGCCACGTTCGCCGGGGTGCTCCTCTCGGGTCGGCTGACGCGCAAGTGGATGGCCGACGGGTTGGGCGAGCCGATCAAGCGAGCGGGCGTCTCGCTCATGTTCGTCGGCGTCGGCATCGGCATCACCGCGTCGTCGCCGTGGTTGTGGATGGCAGTCGTGCTCGGCGCGGCGACGAGCTTCGTCGCCGGGCTGTTCTTCCCGCCGTTCTTCGCGACGCAGGCCTTCGTGTCACCGGCGCGCGTGCGCACGCTGTCGTTCGGTTTCGGGTCGCTGTTCATCGTCGCCGGCGCGTGGCTGCTGTTCATCCTGCCGGGCGTCATCAACATCTCCGACAACGTTGGCATCCGCGCCGGACTCCTCGCGACCGTGCCCTACTGGATCATCGGCGGTCTGGTGCTGCGGTCCGCGCACAGGTTCGTGGCCGATGACACCACGCGTGCCCTCGGCCTCCTTTCCCTGACGGCCGAGTTGCGTCGCGACCGCCGCTCGGGCAAGAAGATCCCGCTGTTGCAGTGCAAGGGCGTTGAGGTCGCGTACGACCAGGTGCAGGTGCTGTTCGGCGCCGACCTCGAGGTCGAGCCGGGCGAGATCGTCGCCCTGTTGGGAACCAACGGCGCCGGCAAGTCGACGCTGCTCAAGGCGATCAGCGGCGTGGTCGACCCGATCGGCGGCGCGATCTTCTTCAACGGCCGCGACATCACCCACGCCGACGGGGTGCAGACCACGTCGATGGGCGTGATCCAGGTGCCGGGTGGCAAGGCGGTGTTCCCGACGCTCTCCGTCGCCGAACACCTCCGTGCGGCCGGGTGGCTGTACCGCGACGACCCTGAGTATCTGAAACAAGCGAACGAAGAGGTGCTGGTCACGTTTCCGCGGTTGCGAGAGCGTCTCGACCAGATGGCCGGCAACCTCTCGGGCGGCGAGCAGCAGATGCTCGCGCTCGGGATGGCGTTCATCGCCAAGCCCAAGCTGTTGATGATCGACGAACTGTCGCTGGGCTTGGCGCCCACCATCGTCGAACAGCTGTTGGAGATCGTGCGCCGCATCCGCGACGCCGGGACCGCGATCATCCTCGTCGAGCAGTCGATCAACGTCGCGCTGACCGTTGCCGAGCGGGCGTACTTCATGGAGAAAGGCGAAGTGCGCTTCCACGGCCCGACCGCCGAGCTGCTCGAGCGCGACGACATCGTCCGCTCGGTGTTCCTCGAGGGCGCGTCGGCGGCGACCGACGCTCGGCGCGGCGCCCGGGTGAAGGCCGACTCCAACGGTCACGCAGGGCGGACGCGGCTCACGCTCGATCAACTAGCCGAGCGGCCAGTCGTGCTCGAGTTGGTGGACGTGGTCATGCGGTTCGGCGGCATCCGCGCCGTCGACGAGGCGAGCCTCGAGCTGCACGAAGGCGAGATCCTCGGTCTTATCGGGCCCAACGGCGCCGGCAAGACGACGATCTTCGACCTGATTTCCGGCTTCCTCGTGCCTGATCAGGGCCGCATTCGCTACGCCGGTGAGGACATCACCGAAATGCGGGCCGACCAGCGCGCCTGGCTGGGGCTCGGTCGCTCGTTCCAGGACGCCCGCCTCGTACCGTCCCTCACCGTCGCCGAAAACCTGGCCATCGGTCTGGAGCGGCACATCGAGCTGCGCGATCACGTCGCCTCGTTCATCAACCTCCCGGGGATCGTGCGTCTCGAAGAGGACGTGGCGTGGACCGTCGAGGACCTCGTCGAACTCATGCACCTCGGCGCGTTCCGCGACAAGTTCGTGCGCGAGTTGTCGACCGGCTCGCGTCGCATCGTCGACCTCGCCATGTGCATCGCCCACGACCCCAAGGTGTTGCTGCTCGACGAGCCGTCGTCGGGCATCGCCCAGCGCGAGACCGAGGCGCTCGGACCCCTGCTCGAGCGCATTCAACGCGAGACCGACTGCGCGCTGCTCGTTATCGAACACGACATGCCGCTGATCACGTCGGTCTCCGATCGCATCGTCGCCTTGGAGTTGGGACACCCGATCGCCGAGGGCGCTCCGGCCGACGTCATCCGCGATCCGCAGGTGATCTCGTCGTACCTCGGGGGCGACATCGCGGTGATCAACCGTTCGGGCGGCGGCCGCAAGCGCAAGACCAGAACCAAGGCTGGCGCGTGAGGCGTTTCGCAGTTGCGGTAGGTGTGCTGCTGATCTCGCTGATCGCCGTCGCCCGCACGGCTGGCGCGCTGGCGCCTTCCGCGGTGGGGTGGTGGTGGGTCGCCGAGACGGGCGCGGCGGCGGTCCCGCCGCCGCCGACCGTGCCCGCCGGCGGGTTCATGGTCGGCGGCGACCCGACGGGCGCCAACTCGATTGCCGCGTTCCGCTTCGAACTGCCGCCCGGCGAGGGTTCGCCGGTGTTGACGTTGTCGGTCGTCGACAACGGCGATGTGAACAGTGCTGACGGCAACGTGGCCGCCTGCCCGGCGACATCGGCCTGGGCGCC
>DASRJI010000097.1:0-3592 GCA_035649535.1 Acidimicrobiales bacterium
GAGCAGCGCGAAGCCATCGGCCGCCGACAAGCGAGGCGGGCGGCGGAAGTAGTCGGGAACGTCGGCCGTGACGCTGTCCTCGTCCACGAGCAGATCGATGAGCTGGTCGGGTGAGTACGGCGGCAGCCCGCAGCACGCGGCGAGCAGCAACTCGTTCTCGACCTCCTCGACGGTCAGGTCGAAGCGGGCCGCGATCTCTTCGAAGGTGGCCGTCTTGCGCTCGGCGATCCACGGGATGATCGCCAACAGTCGCCGCAGCCGCGTGCCGTAATCGACTACACGCCTCGGCGTCATTGTGTCCTCCGGATCGTCTCCGTCTTCGCCTCCGACTCCCTCACTTGGCCATCGCGGTCAGCCACTTGACGACTTGGTCGCGCGTCGCTGGCGGGCCGATCACCTCGGCGTGATCGAGAAAGCCGAAGAGCCACGACCGGAAGCCGTCCATGTTCGTGACCGCGATCCGCAGCGTCACACTGCCGTCGTCGCGACGTTCGATGACCGCGTCGTCACCCGCGTCGGCGATGGCGGCGCGGGCGTAGGCGGCGTCGATCGCCACGTCGACGAGTGTCGGCTCGCCCACCGCCATCTGGAACGCCTGGCTGGGCATCAGCGCGCGAGGGTCGAACGTCTCCGGCGGGGCGAACGCGTCGCCCTCACCGGCGGTCACCCCACCCTGGATGCGGTCGGCGCGGAACACGCGCTCCTCGTCGCGGTCGACGTCGCGGCCGCCCACGTACCAGTTGCCGTCCCGGAAGAACAGGCCCCATGGCTCGAGCGTCCGCTGCTGGCCCCGATACGTGAATGACACCGTCGCCCGCCGGCGGCACGCGTCGAACAGCGCGGGGAGCGCGTCGATCACGGGCAAGGCTGCGAGCGGCGGAACCGCGTCAGCCGGCGCGTCGCCGAAGGCCCACAGCGCCTCCCGTCCCCGGCCGCCCTCGAGGTGCACGGCGGCGACGGCAAGGTTCAGCGCGACGAGTTCGTCATCGCTGAGATCGAGCGCCGGGAGGTAGTACTCGTCGGCGGCGATCTTGTAGGCGGCCTTGCCGTCGTCCGTGTACAGCGTCTCGACCGGAACGCCCTCGTCACGCAGCAAGCGCTTGTCCCGCTCGAACGCCTGCCGCCGGGTCTCGGCTTCCTTCGGGTAGCCCTCGATGCGCATGACGATCTCGTCGAGCGTGAGCGGCCGCGCCGTATTCAGCAGCAACGCCACCAAGTTCGTCAGTCGCTCAAGCCGGTCAACCACGCTCGCAGCGTAGGTTGCGTACCCATGCTTGAGATGCGAACGAAATGTGAACGGTGCGAGGCCCCGCTGGCCGCCGACAGCGCCGCCGCGATTTGCAGCTACGAGTGCACGTTCTGCCCTGACTGCGCGGGCGCGATGAACGCCGTGTGCCCCAACTGCGGCGGCGAGCTGTTGACCCGTCCCCGCCGGGCGGCGGGATGAGGCCGCCGGGTAACGTCGCCGCCAACGAGAGGAGCGGTTGATGGACTTCGCGGGGAAGCTGGCGGTCGTAACCGGTGGCGGCACGGGCATGGGGCGCGAGCTGGTCATCCAGCTGGCAGAGGCCGGCTGCTCGGTGGCGACGTGCGACCTGAACGCCGACAACGTCGCTGAGACCAAGCGGCGCGCCCACGAAGGAGCCAGCAGCGACGTCAAGATCTCGACGCACATGTGCGACGTCTCCGATGAGGCCGCCATGCTCGTGTTCCGCGACGAGGTCCTCGCCGAGCACGGCCGCGACTACATCAACCTGCTCTTCAACAACGCCGGCATCGGCGGCGGCGGCAGCTTCGTCGCCGGTGACCGTGGGGAGTGGGAACGAACGTTCGCGGTCGACTGGGGCGGCGTCTATAACGGCTGCCGCGCCTTCGTCCCGCTGCTCCTTGCCAGCGACGAGGGCCACCTCATCAACACGAGCAGCGTCAACGGCTTCTGGGCGTCGCTCGGGCCGGGCGTTCCCCACACCGCCTACAGCTCGGCCAAATTCGCGGTCAAGGGCTTCTCCGAGGCGCTGCTCGAGGACTTCCGCATCAACGCGCCGCACGTGAATGTCTCGGTGGTCATGCCGGGGCACATCGGCACCGACATCGTCATCAACTCACGCGTGATCCTCGGTAACGACCCCGAGACGATGTCCGCCGACGAGATCAAGGCAACCCGCCAGAGCATGGCCCTGCGCGGCATGCCGATCGACGGCGTCTCCGACGAGGACCTCGTGAAGATGGTCGCCATGATGGGCGAGATGTTCCGCAACACCGCACCGACCTCGGCCGCCCAGGCGGCGACGGTGATTCTCGACGGCGTCAAGGCCAAGCAATGGCGGATCCTGATCGGCGACGACGCCCGCAAGCTCGACGAAGCGGTGCGCGCCAATCCCGAGGGCGCCTACGGCCCCGGCGGGTTGTCGCTGGCCAGCATCCTCGACGTGGCGTCAGGAGACGCTGGGTAGCGGCGACCGGTCGACTCGCAAGCAGCGACCGTAACGGGCCGCCTACGCTGGCCGCGTCGATTGACGTTTGGGGGAGAGATGGAACAAGCCATCCCGACGCCGCCACGGCGGACGTTGCACGCGTACGCGTACGACCCGCTGCTGTCGGAGCTGAATAACACCGAGGTGAAACTGAGCGTCCCGTTTGAGCCTCTCAAGCCGGGGCCCGAGGGTGGCCTCGTGAAGGTCATCGACTTCGACCCGATCCGTGACACGTACTACGCGCCGGTCCACCTCGACGACCCCCTTCTGCTCGCGCAGGACGGCCTCGCACCGTCGGAGTCCGACCCACGCTTCCACCAGCAGATGGTCTATGCCGTTTCGTCGAGCGTCCTCGAGTATCTCGAGCGGGCGTTAGGTCGGCGCCTTCAGTTCGTCGGCGGGAAACCACTGACGATCTATCCGCATGCGTTCTGCGACCAGAACGCCTATTACGACCCCGACCTCCACGCACTGCTGTTCGGGTACTTCAGGGCAGGACGCGACACGCCCGGTCGACTCCTCCCGGGCCAATGGGTCTTCACATGTCTCTCCCACGACATCATCGCCCACGAGCTGACGCACGCTGTCGTCGACCGCTTGCGACCCGAGTTCATTTTCCCGACAAACCACGATGTCGCCGCGTTCCACGAGGGATTCGCCGACCTGATCGCCCTGCTACACCATTTCACGCTGCCGGACATCGTGCGACGCCACCTTCAGGCGTCCCGCGGCGACATCGCCCGGGCCGCGCCCCTCTTCGACCTGGCGCAGCAATTCGGTGAGGGCGCGGGGATGGGCGAGGCATTGCGTTCCGGCATCGACAAGCCGGACCCCGCTCGACTGGCGATGACGCTGGAGTGCCACGACCGCGGCGCGATCCTCGTTGCAGCCGTATTCGAAGCGTTCATCGAAACGTATAAGGAGCGGGTGGCGGATCTCCTGCGAATAGCGACGGGTGGAACCGGGGAACTACCTCGCGGGCACCTCCACCCCGATCTCGTCACGCGGGTCGCGTCGGAGGCTCAAGCCAACGCCCGCGACTTCCTGTCGATGTGTGTGCGGGCGTTCGACTTTCTGCCGGTTGTCGACGTGACGTTCGGTGATTTCCTCCGTGCTTT
>DASRJI010000098.1:0-4705 GCA_035649535.1 Acidimicrobiales bacterium
GGCGGGTCCGGCGGCCACCGCGACACCGACGCGGTCGAAGCGGTCGACCAAGGTGAGCCGCGCCGCCCGGACGGCCGACACCGCGCTGTCGATCGACGTGGCGTGCACGAACGCGCGCAGCGGGGCGGTGGGTCCCGCGGCGGCGATCTGCTTGGCCAGCGCCGGATCGAGGGTCGCCGGCCGCAGCGACGGCGCCGACGGCGCCACGGTCAAGGCGGTGGCCGGCGCGGCACTCGCCAGCATCGCGACGGCCAAGACCGCGGCGCGCGGCCCGCGGCCTATGACAAGACGACTCCCCAGCACGACTCCTCCGTTCCCCAGCTACGAGAGAAATTCGCCCAACACGGCGCAATTCCCTGCTTAGCCTCTGGGAATGCCCTTCTTCGTGACGATTACCCGTGTCCGCGGCCAGGCCGGCCGCGACCGGGCAGCACTTTCTTCGTAGCCCGGCCCTCGCCAAACGGATCGTCGCTGACGCCGGTGTGCCGGGCGGTGCGCTCGTCTTTGACATCGGCGCCGGCTTCGGGCGCCTGACCCTCCCCCTGCTCGAGACTGGTGCCCGCGTCATCGCGGTCGAGATCGATGCCAAGCTGGCCAGGAGCTTGCAGCGCCGGTGCCCCGATGCCCGTGTGGTGTGCGACGACGCGCTCCGCATCCCGTTGCCGCACCGTCCGTTCAGGGTCGTCGCCAACCTGCCATTCGGGATCAGCACCGCGATGCTCCGCCGCCTCTCGGCGTCGCCCTACCTCGAACGGGCCGACCTGATCGTCGCCCGAGGCTTCGCGCTCAAGTCCGGCCTACCGGTCTCGCGGTGGCTCCCGCGCCGCGCCTTCATGCCCCCGCCGTCGACCGACTGCGCGGTCCTCGTACTCCAGCGACGGTGAGCTAGCGCGGGACTTGCGACCAGGGCAGTTCTTTGTCGACGCGCACGTCGCCGGGGAGGCCGAGCACGCGCTCGCCGAGGATGTTGCGCATGACTTCGGAGGTGCCGCCCTCGATCGAGTTGGCGCGCGACCTCAGGAATGCCTTCAGGACGTCGCCGCCGGCGAGGTTGGCCGTGTCGGGTCGCAGCATCTCGTAGCTGCCGTACAGCGTGCCGTTCATTCCCATGATGTCGATGCACAACTCGTAGATCTTCTTGTTCATCTCGGCGCCGGCCAGCTTCCCGGTGGAGCCCTCAGGCCCCGGCACGCCGGCCTTGCGCGTCTGGTGGGCGCGAATGCCCGTGAGGCGGATCGCTTCGGCCTCCACCCACAGCTTCATGAGCCGGTCCTTGATGGCCGGGTCCTTGCGCTCGGACTGCTCCCACAGCCGGACGGCCTCGCCGATCGTTCCGGCACCCCGCGCCGGCGCGCCGCCGCTCAGCGCGACCCGCTCGTTCATGAGCGTCGTCAACGCCACGCGCCAACCGTCGCCCACGTCGCCGAGCCGTTCGGCGTCGGGAATGCGGACGTCGGTGAAGTACACCTCGTTGAACTCCGCCTCACCGGTGATCTGGCGCAGCGGCCGAACGTCGACGCCGGGCGCGTGCATGTCGACGACGAAGTACGTGAGCCCCTTGTGTTTGGGCTGTTCGGGATCGGTGCGGGCGACGAGCATTCCCCACCGCGACATGTGCGCGAGCGTGGTCCAGACCTTCTGTCCGTTGACGATCCACTCGTCGCCGTCGCGGACGGCGCGCGTCGACAAGGACGCGACGTCGGAGCCGGCGCCGGGCTCGCTGAAGAGCTGGCACCAGATCTCCTCGCACGCGAAGTTGGGGCGCAGGTACCGCTGCTTCTGGGCCGCGCTGCCGTGGGTCAGCACGACGGGCGCGCCCATGCCGATGCCGATCGGGTTGCGGGCGAAGTTGCTGGGCACCCCGGCCTTGTGCAGGGCGCTGCTCACCATCTCCTGGAGCTTGGGCTCGAGACCGAGCCCGCCGTAGCCCTCCGGGAAGTGCACCCACGCCAGGCCGACGTCGTATTGCGCGCCCCAGAATGCGTGCGGATCGCCGGTGGGATCGTTATTGGCCAGCAGCTTGTCGAGCTGCTCGCGGACCAGAGTCTCGTCGCTCACGGTCCGCAGACTATTCGGCGGTCAGCTGGGCAGCAGTTGGTAGATCGGGTTCAGGATGGCCAGCTTCCCGTGGTGGTCCGACACGCGGCCTTCCACCATGATGCGGACGCCGGGCTCGATCCCGGCGATGCGGCGGCGGCCGAGGAACACGACGGCGATGCCGCCGGTGTCGTCGACGAGCATGCACTCGAGGCTCGGGACACCCCCGCGAGGCTGGACCCGCATTGAGTGAATGGTCCCGACGATCTTGACCTCTTGGCGCCAGAGCGCCGACCCGCAGGCCGTGAACCCGCTGGTGGGGTGCAGGGGAGCATCGGTCACGGCGCTGCGCGCGCCGCGTGCGCCGCCGGAACGGCGGCCGCTGCCGCTGGCGACGATCCGTAGCGGCGTCGGCGTGTGGTCGACGCCGAAGTGGAACGGCACTGCCGTGACGTTGGCGTGGGGGAGCCGTGACACCGCTTGGACGATTGACTCGGCGGTTTGGTCGTGGAGGATGCGGTGCCAGAAGCCGCTGTATTTGCGGTCGGGGAGCAGCACCGTGACCTCGGTCTCGCCGTCGGCCAGCTCGAGGGCGACGGTCTCGACCGCGGCGCGGGTCAGCCGGCGATCGGGACAGTCGACCAGCTCGAGGGCGACGCGGCTGAGGCCGAGTCGTTCCCAGACGAAGCGGAGCTGTTCGCCCTTGTCGGGGTCGATCACGAAGTGCACCGCTCGCAACTCGTCGGGAGTCAGCGTTCGGGCGTACTGGATCGCCCGGGCCGAGGCCTGGTCGAGCCGATCGACGAGCACCAAGACGACGTGGCGCTTGAGGATCGGCGCGGTAACCGCGGCGGGCACGTCGTGCTCGAGCACCTCGCCCTCGTGGGCGTATTGGTGCGACAGGCGCTTCAGCACGACGACGAGAACCGGGACCAGCATGATGATCACCCAGGCCCCGAGGATCGCGTGCTCCGGCTTGAACTTGGTGATGCCGATCACGACGTCGACGACGGCGGTGATTACCGCGCCAGTGCCGTTGATGAACAGCCCTCGGCGCCACCCTTCCTCGCGAAGCGTCCAGTGATGCTTGGCCATGCCGATCTGCGACAGCGTGAAGCTGGTGAACACGCCGACGGCGTAGAGCGGGATGAGGTGGTCGACCTTGGCGCCGGTGACGACCACGAGCGCGGTGGCTGCGGCGGCCAAGGCGATGATCCCGTTCGAGAACACGAGCCGGTGGCCGCGGATCATCAGCTGCCGAGGCAGGAAGTTGTCGCCGCCGACGAAGCTGGCCAGTCGGGGGAAGTCGGCGAAGCTGGTGTTGGCCGCCAACACGAGGATCAACATCGTCCCCGCCTGGAGCGCGAAATACAGCCCGTGGCCGAGGGGGCCGCCGCCGAAGATCAGCTTGCCGACCTGCGAGATCACCGTCGGTGTTCCGTCCTCGAACGGCGCCACGTGCATCTTGGCGACGAGGAACGACAGGCCGAGGAACATCACGCCGAGGGTCGAGCCCATCACCGTCAACGTCTGGCTGGCGTTCTTCCACTCCGGCGGCTTGAAGGCGGGCACGCCGTTCGAGATCGCCTCCACACCGGTGACCGCGGCACCGCCTGAGGCGAACGCCCGCAGGAAGATGAACAGGGTCGCGCCGTGGAGGAAACCGGCACTGCTGCCGGACTTGCCCAACTCCATGAGTCCGGGACGATCGAGCGATTCGACGGGGAGGTGTCCGAAGAAATGCTTGAACATGCCCATCGCCAGCATCAACAACATGGTCACGAGGAAGAAGTACGTCGGCACCGCGAACACGCGTCCCGACTCCCGGACGCCGCGGAGGTTTCCGTACGTGATGATGGCGATGAAGCCCACGGCGATGAACACCGCATACGGCGTCAGCCCCGAGAAGGCCGACGTGAGCGCGGCGGTACCCGCCGATACCGACACGGCGACGGTGAGCACGTAGTCGATGAGCAACGAGACGCCCGCTACGAGCGCCGTATTCGGCCCGAAGTTGTCGCGGGTCACCACGTAGGCGCCGCCGGCGGTCGGGTAGGCCTTGATCGTCTGCCGGTACGAGAGGATCAGGAAGCCGAGCATCACGACGAGCAGCCACGTGATCGGCATGACCAACGAGAACGCGGCGACGCCGACGAACGGGATCAGGTGACGCAGGATCTCTTCGGTGCCGTACGCAACCGACGAGAGGTTGTCCGACGCGAACACAGCGAGAGCGGTCGGCTTGCCGAGCCGCTCGTGCTGGAGGTCCTCGTTGTGCAGCGGCGGGCCGAGGAGCTTGTTCTTGATCCGGTAGCCAAGGCTGTCGGGCGGTAGCTCGACGCCGGCCAGCGGAGATGCCGCGGTCGGCGCAGTTGCCGACGTCGGCCGGATCGCCCCGGGTTCCATTGGCGCGAGCGTACGCGCTACCCAGGCACCTCAAATTCGTACAGCGGGTTGAGAATGGCGAGGCGGCCGTTGTGCTCGCCGATCATCCCTTCGGCGGTCAGCCGCACGCCGGGCCGTATGCCCGCCACCTCACGCCGACCGAGAAAGACCAGCTCCAGCCCGCCGGTCTCGTCGCGCAGTGTGCACTCGAGCGTCGCCACGCCCGACCAGGGCTGCACGCGCACGGAGCGGACGCGGCCCGACACCCTCGCGGGCTGTCGCC
>DASRJI010000099.1:0-6329 GCA_035649535.1 Acidimicrobiales bacterium
CGAGGTTTGACACACTGGGGGCGGTCCCTGGAGACTGCACCGGCGCTAGCCCGGGCGCCACCGACGACCGCGAAAAACAATGGGATTCCTCTCACTTCTCTGGCGCAACCGCGGCGTTCTCGTGGTCTCAGCGGTCATGGCGTCCGTCGTCGGCGTGTACTTCGGGCTCACCGGTCCGGTCACGTTCAACAGCAACGGCCAGCTGCTGCTCCCTGCCACCGACCCCGTCGCGGCCACGAGCGGCGGCAATTCGGGGAAGGCCGACAACTCGCTCGTCGGCATCCAGGTCAAGGCCTACGCCGACAAGGACCTGAGCGACGACGTCCGCCGCACCCTGGGCAAGGACGCCGCACTGCTCGTCTCGTTCCGGGCCACGCGCCAGCGGGATCCGATCTTCTACAAGCTGGCCGCCGAGGCCGATCGCGGCCCGGTCGCCAAGGCCGCCGTCCAGGCCGGCGCCGACGCTTTGATCAAGAAGGCCAGCGATCTGGCCAAGGCGCAGGTCGACCGCTTGCAGACGCTGGTGACCGAGCGCCTCGGGCCGCTCGACGCGCAGTCGGTCACCGCCGCGGCCGACCAGCTCACCAAGCAGGCCACCGTCGACAACCTTTCGAGCCAGGCGCGGAGCGTGCAAGGGCAGATCGACGCGGCGCGTGAAGCGGCCGCCCGCGCCGTCGTCAGCGGCAAGGGCAGCGCCACCGCAGGGGGCCAGGTGGCTGGGGCGCTTCAGACCCAGCTCGACGGCATCAACAAGCAGTTGATCCCGGCCCAGACCGCGCTCGAGCAGGCCAAGAGCAAGGCCGGCGTCATCAACGCGCAGCGCCAGGGCTTGCAGGACCAGGTGCAGAAGGCCACCGACACCTATCTCTCGGCTCTCGTGTCGGCGTCGCTGGCCGCGCCGCCCACCAAGCCGTTCTCCGGTCGCAAGCTGCGGCTCGTGAGCTTGGTCGGCGTCGAGATCCTGCTCGCCCTTGCGGTCGCCGCCGCGGGCATCGCGTGGAACGAGCGGCGCGGCTTGTCTCGCGCCGTCCGGGGCCGGCTCAATCGTTCAGGCGGCCGCGGCACCGGATCGGTGCGCGGGCTCGGCCAGCCCGCGCCCGCGCACGCGACGCGGAGTCGCCGGTGACCCGCCTCCTCGTTCTCGGTCTCGACGGCGCCACGTTCGACCTGCTGCTGCCCTGGGCGGAGCAAGGCGTGCTGCCGACGTTCGCCAAGGTGCTGGCCGGCGGCGCGGCCGCCGAGCTGCGCTCGGTCCCCAACATGAACACCGCGCCGGCGTGGACCACGTTCATGACCGGCAAGAACCCCGGCAAGCACGGCATCTTCTGGTTCGCCGAGGAAGGCGACCGGCCGGGGACGGTGCGCTTCGTCAACGGCGCCGACCGCCGCGGCGACACGATCTGGAAACTCCTGTCGGCCGCCGGCCGCCGCGTTGCCTCGGTGAACGTGCCGCTGACGTTTCCGGCCGAAGCCGTCAACGGCGTGCAGCTATGCGGTTTCGACGCACCGTCCACCGCCAGCCCCGGCTTCAGCCACCCGCCCGAAGCCGTGCGCGACATCGAAGCGCGCAATGGCGCGTACGTGTTGCACGCCGCTGTGAGCCACCACGCCGCGGCCGGCCGTCTCAACAAGGTCGTCGACGCCGCCCTCGAAGCCGAGGAGACGCGCGTCAAGGCTGCGCTCCAAGTGCTCGACAGCGAGCCGTGGGACGTCTTCATGTACATGGTGAAGTCCACCGATCAGGTCGCGCACCACGCGTGGGAGTACGACACCGCCGATCAGCAGTGGATGAAACCGGTCTACAAGTACGCCGACGACGTACTGGCGCGCTTCCTCGAGCGGGTTGGACCCGACTGCGGCGTGATCGTGATGTCGGACCACGGCATGGGGTGGCGCCAGCCGGCGGTCGAGTTTCTCAACGAAGTCCTTTCACAGCTCGGATACGTCCGCCGGCGCGACCAAGCGCGCAAGGGCACGACGTGGCGGTTGCACCGGTTGGCGCGCCGGCTCGGTGCGCGCACGCGCGGGTGGCTCAAGCGACGCTTACCCGGCGTGTACGCCCGCTTCGGGTACCAGGTGCGGTTTGGTGGCATCGACTGGTCGTCGACCAAGGCGTACTGCGACGACAGCCGCAGTTGCGTGTGGGTCAACCTGCAAGGTCGCAACCCCAACGGCATCGTCGATCCCGAGGACTATGAGCGCCTCGTCGAGGATCTGCGCGAGGTGCTGCTCGGGCTCACCGATCCGGAGACGGGCGAGAAGGTCGTCGCCTCGGTGTGGCGGCCGCACGAGATTTACGCCGGTCCGTACACCGATCGGGCGCCTGACCTGCAGATCGACTGGCGTTACGACAAGCCCGTGACCGGCCTCGCCTATGAGGGCCGGCTGGGCCGCGCTCGCTCGGCGCGCGCGGCCAGGGGCTTCATGCACAAGCTCACCGGCGCGCACCGGCGCCACGGCGTCCTCGTCACGTACGGCCCGCAGTTCAAGGCCGGCGCGGTGCTCGACGACGTCGGCCTCGAAGACGTCGCCCCGACGATCCTGCACCTGGCCGGCGTCGCCGTTCCCGACGACATGGACGGGCGCGTCGTCCTCGAAGCGCTCACCGACGAGCACGCGGCGCGGCCGGTCGTCACCGCCGACGCCAATGGTCACAGCGACGAACCGGTCGCCGCCCCGATCTACACGGCCGATGAGGAGGCTGAGGTCGAGGACCGGCTGCGGTCTCTCGGCTATCTGTAAGTGACGGGCCCGTTTCCCGCGGTCGTCTGCGTGGGCCTCGACGGCGCCACCTTCGACGTCATCGACCCGATGGTCGCCGCCGGACGCCTCCCCACGCTGGCCAAGCTCGTCAACGGCGGCTCGCGCGCCGCGCTGCGTTCGGTGATCCCACCGTTGTCGGCGCCGGCGTGGGTGTCGTTCATGACCGGCACCAACCCGGGACGGCACGGCGTGTACCACTTCCGCACGCTCGAGCGCGAGGGCATCGGCGCCACGCTCGTCGGGTCGTGGATGTACAAGGGCACGACGATCTTCGATCGCGCCTCGGAGGCTGGCCGCCGCGTGCTGGCGTTCCGCGTGCCGATGACCTACCCGGCGTGGCCGGTCAACGGCACGATGATCGCCGGCTTCCCGACGCCCGACCCGCGAACCACCTACAGCGAGCCGCCCGAGGTCGGGGCCGCGATCGGACCGCTCGTGCAGATGAACGCCATGCGGAGCATGGTGTCGTCGGTCGCCGATCAGGCGGCCAACTTCGACTTCTACCTCGAGCGATCGACCGAGGTGATCGTCGAGCAACTGCGCGCCGGTGACATCGACTTCTTCTGTTACGTCAACAGCGTCACCGACTGGATCGCGCACAAGTTCTGGCGGTTCTCCGATCCGGACGCGCCGGCCTACGAGCCATACGCCGTCGACGGTGGCAGCACCCTCGTCGAATCGTTCTACGAGAAGGTCGACGACTCGCTCGGCCGCATCCTCGACGCGGCGCCCGACGGCGCCCTGGTCGTCGTGCTGTCGGATCACGGAACCGGACGGCGCTCGACCGCGAGGTTCGACACCGCGGCGTGGCTAGAGGAGATGGGGCTGTTCGCTCGCGCCGGTGGCGGGCGTAGTCGCGGCCGCCGCCGTACGGCCGCCGCGCTGGAATGGGTCAAGGACGTCGTTCCCAAGAAGCACTGGTTGTGGCGACACGCGCCGGCCGTCGTTCGCAAGCGGGTCGCGTCGGTGCGGGCGGAAAAGGCCGCGGTCGACTGGACGCGCGCCGAGGCGTATCCGGTGAAGCTCGACCACCACGTCGAGGGCGTGAACGTGAATCGCGACCTGGTCGGCGATCGATACGAGGCCGTGCGCGATGCGGTCCTGTCAGCCGCAGCGGCCGCGCCGCAGATCACCGGTGCGCACCGACGTGAGGACGTGTACGCCGGCCCGCACGCCGAGCTGGCCCCCGACGTCATTCTCGAACTCGACCCCGCGTGCGAGTTCGGGCCGGGAACGCACGCACCCGAGAACCGTCTCAAGCGATCGAGCGCGACGCACCGGCAGGACGGGATCCTTGTCGTCGCCGGACCGGGCGTCCGCGAGGGCGTTGATCTCGGGCACGCGAGCCTGCTCGACGTCCCCGCCACGCTGATGTGGGCCTTGGGGCTCGACGTGCCGGCAGTGATGGACGGCCGCGTCGTGGCCGACGCGTTCCACCCTGAGTTCCTTGCCGCCCACCCGGTGCGGATCGGCAGCGACGGCGACGAAGTCGCGGCCGCTTCTGCCGTGTACACCGCCGACGAGGAGGCGGGCATGGCCGCCCACCTCGAGGAGCTCGGCTACCTCTAGGGCCAACCGCTCCGACTTTGTTGCACTTGTCGTTCCGGGAGAACGACAAGTGCAACAAAGTCGGGGTTTTAGACGCCGGTGGCGTCGAGGGCCGCGTATGGCGCGCACGCCGGCGGGAGCGGCGCGTTCAGCTGGAGGCGGCTGAGGAGGCTGATGCCGGTGCACATGACGTGGTCGCCGATCGTCGGCGACACGTTGAAGATGATGTTGTCGTTGACGGCGACCTCGGCGGCGATGATCGGCACGTAGGTTGCCGGCGCGATTAGATACCCGAGCTGATCGTTGGCCAGGCCGAGCTGCATGACCTCGATGCCGGACCCTGCCGCGTCGCGCAGGCCGTTGCCGATGGCCGGGAAGCCTTCGCCCGGCGTGCCGGCCAACACGACGTTGCCGACGCGCACGGCGGACACGACCGTGCCAACCGTCGTCCCGATCTGCCACGGGCCGCGACGCGATCGCATGAGGTCGGCGCCCGCGTACTTGCCGGCGGCAAACAGTGCGAGCACCGCCGGTCCGACGATCGGCTCGCGGATGAACTGTTGCGCGCCGGCGACCGGGCCCGTGACCGGCCGGGTGTGGCCGAGGGCCAGGTCCACGTGACGCATGTAGTTCGCGACGATCGCCGGCTTGCGATCGCGGATCTTGCGACCAGGGTTGTCGGCCTTCGAGAACGAGCACGTGGGCCGGCACGGCTGCGTGCCGCCATTGGCGCCTTCCATGGCCAAGCCGGTGCCGCCGTATTTCGCGGACATGGCCTCAGATACGAACTGGGGCCAATCGCCGTGAATGCCGCGGCCACCGCCCGAGGTCGAGTGCGCGGCGAAGGCCATCATCGTCAACACGGTTTTGCCGGCGGGGGAGCGCGCCTGCAGCACGCGGACCATGCCGTCCTTGCCCGGCGTCGCGCAGACGTCGGGACCGGTGTACGCCGGCGTGGCGTCCTGGTTGAGGGCCTCGGTGCAGGACTGGTTGTAGATGATGTCGGACGCGTCCGACGTGCCGACCCGCAACGACGCGAACTCGCGGTCACGGTACGCGCGCTCGATGGCGGCGACGGTGCGATCGGCGATGAAGCTCATGTACTCGTCGCTCACGCCGCCCCACGCGCCGATGGTGTCGGGACCTGAGTGCGTGTGGTCGGCGGCGATGATGATGTGGTCGGCGGGCAGGCCCGGGATGTCCTTGGCCACGCGCGTCGCCATGTCGAGCAGGCCCCACGCACCGTGCTGGTACGCGGCGAACATCCCTTGCGTTTCGATGTCGGCGACGGCGATGGCGCCGTGCCCGTCGTCGATGACCATGGCGCGCGCCCTGATGTGCTCGCCTTCGGGCTTGCCCTGACCGCCGCGACCGACGGCCGCGTCAGGGAGGAGGCGGCCGTCGCCCAAACCGAAGCCGCCAAGGTTCACCAGACCTGCGGGCGTGATGTCGGCGGTGCCGCCGCCGACGAAGTACGCGGGGAGCTGGATTGTCTCGGCGGTCGACGGCGCGGACTGCACCTGCTTGCGACGCACCGTCGCTTGGGCGACGACCGTGTACGTCAACCGCTGGCCGAGGCCGACCGCAGCGTCGCGCAGCGGGCCGCCGGTCGATGTCGCGACCGTCTTGCCGTCGCGCAACAGAGCAACGCGACGCTGGGTCGCCCCGCGGGGGAAGCGGGGCGATGACCAGTGAACCTCGACCGCCCGTCCCGTGGTAGCGACGCTGACGCGGTCGGGCGGGGCGAGAGCCGGGCGCTGGGACGCAGCCTTGGCCGGGACGGGCGGCGCCGCGAGCAACAGGGCGCCGACGAAGAGAAGGACGAAGCGTCGCATGTAGTCGTCTGGCTTCGTCGTATGAGGCGTCGGTTCCTGCTGCTTGACGCCGAACACCTGTGCGGTATAATTACAACGTTGTAATTCGGGTGACCACTTCCCCCTTCGTACGGCCGCCTCCGAGTCCTGGAGGTTGCGTTGCTGGCAACGCTGCAGCGAATCAGTACCGAGCTCGATGGGTTG